>JBILFE010000011.1:0-14230 GCA_044351705.1 Luteolibacter sp.
GCCGCGTTGTTGCGCTGCCGGGTGCGGTATTTCACCGACGGCTTGGTGCTGGGCACGAAATCCTACGTGGACGGGGTGTTTGAGGCCTATCGCGAGCATTTCGGGCCGAAGCGAACGAGCGGCGCGCGGGCGCTGCGCGAAGACGCCCAAGGCAGCCTGTTCACGGCCCGCCAGTTGGCAGTGCGAACGGTGGGGTAGGGTTCTGAAATTCAAGGCTTTGAGTGGGCAGCACCCAGCGTCAAGCAAAGGTGCAAGGGATTCATCACCGGGTTAACATGACAATATCCGCACCGATGTTGAGCTGAAACTGGAAAAGCCTTGCGGTTCCTTTAGAAGCTGATTAAGCCATCACCGTGCACGGATTGCCCCAACTGCGCATTTGGGGTTGTCAAGCACCCGCGGATACGACACGCTCGCCACCTCTTCCGAGGCGCTCGACGCGGCCTCTGAGCCACTCATGCGCCACCCCACCGACCATCGCCAAGGCCTAATTTTTCGCTCCGGTGCGGAAGCAACCGTGGTTGGCGTGACGGATGCCGGCTTGGTTTTGGATTGCCCGATGCCATGGCTGGCCGGGCCGGCGGTGCAGTTGCTAGCCCAGGGCAACCGCTTGACCCGTGCGGGCGAGGATTGGCTGCTGCACGACGGTGACACGCTGGCCGGAATTTTGTTAGGCAGCTCCAGTGCGACCCTTGAAGCGCAATCGCTTCAGCTTTACCGGCGGCTCTTCGCCCTGACCCGTGGCCTGAATCTGTACCGGGTTTGGAACTTCGTACCCCAAATCAACGCCGTGGTGGCGGGGACGGAGAACTACCTGGCCTTCAACTCCGGGCGGCACCAGGCATTCACCGAGCAATACGGGTGCATTGATCCCAAGGATCTCTCGGCCGCATCCGCAGTCGGCATCATGAGTGGCTCGCTGACGCTCGCCTTTACGGCAGGTCAGGGTCGTGTAGATCATTTTGAGAATCCACTGCAGGTCCCGTCCGCGCGCTATCCGCGCCGCTACGGCAAGAATGCGCCGCTGTTTTCGCGTGGCAGCAAGATACACACGGCGGACGGAAACATCTGCTGGCACCTGTCCGGCACCGCCAGCATCCGCGCTTCCGAAACCATCGGCGCTGACTTCGGCCGCCAGCTCGAGACCACCTTGGAAAACATCGAGCGCATGCTCAGCGTCATGGTCGTGCCGGAGGCCCGCCGTGCGGCCTGGAAAGTCTTTCTGCGCGACCGCCGGGACTTGGCGTTTTGCCGGCAGCGTCTGGCTGAGACCTATCCGGGCGAAGTGGACCAGATGATGTTTGTGGAGGCGGACATCTGCCGTCGCGATTTGCTGTTGGAAATCGAGGGCATTTTCCATCAATTGCCGCCATCCACTTCCCACCCGAACCACCCACCGGCATGAACCTGTCCCCCGCCGCCCGCTTGTCGCTCGTCACCGCCTGTGCATGCCTAGCAGCCTGTGCGCCGCCGACTTCCCGGCTCGCCGGGGACCATCCGGCGGACCAATGGTCCTTGGATTATGAATCCGCCGCCATCTGGCGGGTGACGAATGAGCCGCCCATCTCGTATGCGATGTTGCCGCAAATGGTTTCGGTCCGCACGCCGCAGCACGCCCGGATCACCGTTGCCGGGCACGATCTGACCCTGCGCTCCAGATTCAGCCTGTTAGCGGAACCGATTGTCCACGGCCCGGAGTCGATCTATCTGGGTGTTTCCGCCGGACCGTCCTTGGAATACTGGCTCACCGGACACCAGGCGTGTTGGTATGCTGGTGCCGGCGGCGGCGGCGGACTCATCGACAGCACCGACGTGCCCGGCGGCCAAGGCCAGGATTTCACCCTCAACTGGTATGCGACAAGCGGCGTGCGCTATTACCCGAAAGCCAATTTGGCCGTCAACGCCGGGGTGTTTTTCCAGCATCTTTCCAATGGCGGAGCCACCGACCCGAACCCCGGCCTGAATTGCCTCGGCCCGGTGCTCGGCCTGTCCTGGCATTTCTGAATCCGCCGCCATTTCAAGGGGCCGCGTCGGCTTGCAACTCGGGACCGAGCCGTGGCCGGAGGTTTGGCGGTTGCCGCGGGTGCAATGGAAACTCATGCCGGGCGGACTCGAGGTCGGCTTGGCGGGCACTGAAATAGCGGGCGGCCCGGAGCATGCCGAGGCTATGGCGGGCGAGGTGCCAGAGGCTCCAGCGGTGTTCCCACAGCCGTTTTACGAAGCGGTGCCGGTAGCCGCGGCTGTCGTAGAACCGCCGCACGTGCCAGTTGTAGAGCGCGTCCATTTCCTCCCGGCTGGCAAAGCCGGCCGGCCGGAACACAAAGTTGAGGCAATTCATCAGCCGCCAATCTTCATGAAAGTCACCCGCCGTCCCGCTGGCGCATTCGTTCCAGATCGGCGCACCATGCAGCGGACTGAATTTCGTCATGTTCATGTCGTCGAGGTCGAGCGAAAGAATGAAGTCGCTGGTGGTCCGCACCGTCTCGGGGGTCTCACCAGGCAAGCCGAAAATGAACAGGCCTTTGGCGCGCAATCCCGCCGCGTGAATCTTCTCCACGGTTTCGCGCACCGCCTCAAGCGTCACCCCGGCCTTGTGGCGCCGCATCATTTCCGCATCGGCCGATTCCACGCCGAGCGAAACCATCACGGCACCGGCCCGCTTGAGCAGACGCAGCATCTCGTCGGAGGTATGGCCGGTGCGGATCGCGCAGTTGAACTCGACGCCTAGCGGCTCGCGGATGAGCCGCTCGCAGAGCGCATGCACCCGCTGGGCCTGGGAGGTGAAGAGGTCGTCGTAGAAGTTGATATGGTGGACTCCGAAGCGGTCGCGCAAGTGGCGCATTTGTTCGTAAATGTAGTCGGCGGAGTTGAACCGGTAGAGGCGCTCGAACACAGTGCGGTCGCAAAACGAGCAGGTGTAAGGACAACCCCGCGAGGTGATCATCGTCGCACCCCAGCGCTCGCGGTAGGCAAACAGAGGCAGGTGGTATCCCCGCGGGAACCCGGCCAGCTTCTCGAATGCCGGAAATGGCAAATCGTCCAAATCGGCAATTCGTGCGCGCCGCGGATTGGTCACGATGCGCTCGCCGTCGCGGTAGACCAGATTGGGAATGAGCGCCAGCTCCTGACCCTCCGCCAGATCCAGCAGCACCCCCTCGCCCTCGCCCACGCACAGGGCATCGATTTCCGGGAAGTGCCGCAGCAACTCCGCGCCGATCGCCGAGACATGGGCGTTGCCGACAACAATCCGCACCTCCGGCCGCCGCCGCCGCAGTTCTCCCGCCAAATCCACCGCATCCATGAATCCCGCCGTAGTGGCGGAAAAACCCACCAGATCCGGCTGCGTGGCCAAGATCAGCTCGACATTGGCCACCACCCCACTGGGCGCAACCGGCCCCAGGCAGTCGTGCACCGCCGTCGGATGCCCGTGTTGTTCGAGCCACGCCGCCAACTGCAAAATGCCGATGGGCGCCATGCGGTTGGCCAACACCGAAAAATCCGGCTGGCCTGGCACAAAATTGAAACCGGCGGGATGAACAAGGGTGACACGCATGCGGGAACGAGGGTGAGTGGCGGAAACGGCGGTTGTTTTGTCAGATGTTCTTAATGTAGTCGAGGGCTTTAGCTCGCTCGCGCAGCGCTAAGCAAGTGCCGGCTCCATGGTGCTTGTTTCGGTGTCGCTTTATAGGTTTAGCCCGCCCGCTCGCGCGGCGCAACGCCTCAGGTCTTTGCCGCCGCGAACCCGTAAACGAGCGTGATCTGAAGGTCGGCGTTTTTGTTCAGTTCCAATTCCGCATCGTGAAAGCTCGGCGGGCGCTTGGCCACCGGCTTGCCCGACAGTCCAACCCCCTCCAGCGGAATGCCGATGAGGTTGCGGTTGAGTTGGCCATTGGCATTCTCGTCGTGCATGACCGCCACCGCAATTTTGCCGGCAGGGACGTTTCGCAAGGTGAACGTCACCCGACCCGCGTGGGCATCCACCCTGGTCCGGGCGACGGCCTTGTTGACTTGGTCGGGGAAGCCGTCTTTGTTAGAAAATGCCAGCACCGCGATCTTGCCTTTGGCGCTGCGGATGCCTTGCACGGTGATGCGCACATCAAGCGCTGCGGCCGGGAGCAAGCCCAGCGTGGAAAAGCCGAGAACGAACAACAAGGGCAATGACTTCACGGGGACTTGGAGTGGAAACCGGGCGCGCTGCGGATTCAAGCATTCGACCGGACTGAGATCAAGCCCGAGTTGAGAAGGTAAGCACGAAACATCTTCGGGCTTGCTAAACGGGCACCTGTGTGACCAGCCTTTGGAGTGAAAGTTCACCTTGATTTGATGCGCGACGTGTTGGCCAACGGCGAGCTGCGCGCGGACCGGACAGGCACCGGGACGCTCGCCGTGTTTGGGCGCCAGGTGCGCCACGACCTGCGGGAGGGATTTCCCTGCGTGACCACCAAAAAACTCCACCTGCGCTCGATCATTTACGAGCTGCTATGGATGCTCCGCGGGGAAACCAACACCGGCTACCTCAATGACCACGGTGTGACCATCTGGGATGAATGGGCGGATGCGGACGGTGAACTCGGCCCCATCTATGGCAATCAATGGCGCGCCTGGCCCACTCCCGATGGCCGCTCCATCGACCAGATTCACCTGCTGGTCGATGAATTGTTAGGCAATCCGCACTCGCGACGGCACATCGTTTCGGCATGGAATGTGGGTCAGCTCCATCAAATGGCGCTGCCGCCGTGTCATTTGCTGTTTCAATTTTTCGTGCACGAGCCGAGTGACGGCGGGCGCCCGGGGTTGTCGTGCCAACTTTACCAGCGCAGCGCGGATTTGTTTTTGGGGGTGCCCTTCAACATCGCCTCCTACGCCTTGCTCACCGAGATGGTCGCGCATGTCTGCGACTATGAGGCGCGGGAGTTTATCCACTGCTTCGGCGATGTGCATCTTTACTCCAACCATTTGGACGAGGCCAGACTCCAACTCACCCGTGAGCCAAAACCGCCGCCCACGCTGTGGCTCAATCCGCTGGTGAGGGATCTGGATGGCTTCACCTTCGATGACATCCGGTTGGATCACTATGACCCGCACCCGGCGATCAAGGCACCGGTTTCCGTTTGAACGGAACATGAAATTTCACCTTACAGCGATAGTGGCGATGACCCCGGAACGGGTGATCGGTCGCGACGGGCAACTCCCATGGCACTTGCCGGAAGATCTGGCGTTTTTCAAGCGGACCACCCTCGGCCATCCGGTGGTGATGGGGCGCAAAACCTACCAATCACTGGGCCGGCCGCTACCCAAGCGGCGCAACATCGTGCTCACGCGCGACCCCAACTGGTCGGCAGCGGGTGTGGAAGTCATTCACGCGCCGGCGGAGCTGGAACAATTGTCCGGCTTGGAAGGGCACGTGTTCATCATCGGCGGGGCCCAGATCTATCAGGCGTTCCTGCCGCTGCTGGAGGATTTGCTGGTGAGTCATGTGTTTGAGAACGCGGCCGGAGACACCCGCTTTCCGGAGTTTGCAGACCAGTTCCCGCAGTCCGAGCTGCTTGAATCCCACCCGCTCTTCGATGTGCGCCGCTGGCGCCGGCCGGGATGTTAGGAGTCATGGGCGCTCATCTATCGGGTGCCGCAGGCGCGTTGGTCACAACGCGGGCGGCACGCTCCACTTCCTGCCTCCGTTCTAACTGGCTGATGACTATCCGATGTTGATTCGTCATTCACTTGGCCGGTGCCACCAGACTGCCCTTGGCGTTGAGCGCATAGTCATTCCACATGGCGGCGTACTCGCGGGTGGGTAGCCACCAGCCGTCACGACGATTCTTCCCCGGCGGATATCCCGCATAAGTTAGAACGGCTTTGGTCTCGCCGTCCTGAATCAGCCCGCTTGGTTCCAGTCCGCTGACGAGCTTTAGCGGGCCTTTTGCCGCATCGGCATTAGGCGGCAGACGCATGGCCATGGCGGTTTTGAAAAATGCCAGCATCAGCCCCTGCTGGCCGTCGATCACGTGGTGCGTGCCGCGCACAAGCGTCACGTGAATCAGGGCCCCCTGCTTGCGCGCGTCGGTCATGTTCTTGAGCATCACCGTGCGCTCATGGTCCTGATTGTAGCCGGGTGACTTGATGCGGTCATTGCTGTCCCAGATGCATTGCCCTAACACCTGTGTGGCGGCCTTGGACATTGTCCGCAGTTCGGTGTCCTTGGCGATGGGGGATTTGTAGCCGTATTCGGGGACGTCGCGGGCCGTGCCGGTGCCGAGGTCGGTGTTGTGGCCGAAGGCCGGTTTGAACAGGCAATAGGCGATGATGCGCTCCGGCAATTCCAGCAGGCTGCGCTGGATATAAGCCGCCGAGTTGGAATGAGACCATAACAGCAGGGGCGCATGGGCCAATTCGGGATGTTTGCGCTCAACTGCGGCAGCCGACAGGGTCTTGGCGATGGAAGGAACGAAGTGATTCTCTTTGAACGTGAGCTTGTCCTCGCGGGTCAGCAGGGTCGCGATGCCGAGTTCCTCGCCCAGGCTCTTCTGGATGATGTTGACCATGTTGGCACCATCGCCCCACCTCGGGGCAACAAACACCGCTTTGACGGGCTTGCCGCTTGCCGGAAGCCAGAGCTCCCACTCGGTCGTCGCGGTGACTGCGGCCGCTGGCGGTGCCGGCGGTGCGGCGCTCGCCAGGCTGGTGGCGACCGCTAACAAACAAAGGAGAATCGTCTTGCGCGTTGGTTTCATGGTGCTGTGGTGGTGGATCTCTGGTTGGAATGTGGGACAAATCCCGCACGTGTTTACATCACTGGGTCTGTCAGTAGGTAGCTATTTTTTCAGGAATCGCACCTGACGTGTGATGCCCTTGACTGCGGAGGCGGCGCGCGACATGTTGCTGGCGCAATCCGGTACCCATGATAAGACCAAGTCCCCCACCGTCCATACCAGCGCCCCTGCTGCTTATTTGCTGCCTGCCGCTGCTTGCGGGTGGTGCCGTGGGCGCCGACAGTCTCTATTCCAATGGCACGATCCTCAGCATGGATGCCCAGGCCACGATGCCCGAGGCAGTGGGCGTGCGGGATGGACGGATTGTGGCGGTGGGCACCAAGGCCGCCGTGGCAGAGCGCCTGCAACCAGGGTTTGCACAGATTGATTTGTTAGGACGCACGCTGCTGCCAGGTTTTTACGCCGCGCACGACCACTTTCCCGAGGCCGGAGAGAATGAGTTATATCAAGTGGATTTGAACAGCCCACCGCTCGGGACCATCCGCACCATGGACGAGTTGGTCGCCACGCTCAAACGCAAGGCCGATGCCACTCCGCCCGGCCAGTGGGTGCTGGGCTGGGGATATGATGATACGTTGCTGGCTGAAGCACGTCATCCCACCCGCACGGATCTGGACCGCGTCTCAACCCAACATCCGGTCTGGGTTGTGCATGTCTCGGGTCACCTCGCGGCCGCCAACTCAAAAGCGTTAGAGATCGCCGGCGTGACCAAGGCCACCGCCCAACCGCGCGGCGGTCGCATCCGCATCGATTCCCTAACGGGAGAACCCGACGGGGTGTTTGAAGAATGCGGCTCGCTGGTCGGGCGCCACATTCCAGGCCTCACTGCGGATCAACGGCAGGCATCGATTTGCATGGCGCAGGAAGGCTATCTGGCGCAGGGGGTTACCACCACGGTGATTGCCGGGGCCTCCGCGCTAACCTTGCAGGATCTGGACGCCGCCGTCGCTGCTAACAGCTTGCGTGTGCGCATCTCCGCGCTGGTCGCATGGCGTGCCGCCGACCCGATGCCGACCCTGCGCGCGGCACCGGAACGAATCCACCTGACAGGAGTTAAAATGCTTCAGGATGGATCGCTGCAGGGCTACACCGGCTATCTCAGCACCCCATACCACAAACAACCCGAGGGCAAGACGGACTATCGGGGCTATGCGTCGCGCCCCCGCGAGGAACTCATCGGGATGGTGGGTAAATTCCACCAACGGGGGTTACGGGTGGCGATTCATGGCAATGGTGACGCGGCCATTGATGATATACTCGAGGCGTTTGCCGCCGCGCAAAAGGCAGATCCACGCCCCGACGCCCGCCACCGCATCGAGCATTGCCAGACACCGCGCGAAGACCAACTGGAACGCATGGAGCAACTCGGGGTGTCTCCCTCATTCTTCGTGGCCCATGTTTATTATTGGGGCGACCGTCACCGCGACATTTTCCTCGGGCCCGAGCGCGCGGCGCGGATTTCACCCTTGGCCAGCGCGCTGCGCCATCACTTGTGCGTCACCGTTCACAACGACACCTCAGTCACGCCGGTGAATCCGCTCATGTTGGTGTGGACGGCGGTGACCCGGGTTACCTCCAGCGGCAAGGTGTTAGGAAAAGATGAGACCATTCCCGTGATGGATGCCTTGCGCAGTGTCACCAGCCAAGCCGCCTGGCAAAACTTTGAGGAACATGACCGCGGTTCCATCGAACCGGGCAAACTCGCCGACTTCGTGATTCTGGACCGCAACCCGCTGAGCGTGCCAGCCATGGAAATCCGCAGCTTGCAGGTGATGGAAACCATCATCGGCGGTGCCAGGGCATACGCACGGTGACCACTGCCAACAAGTTGTTAGTCGGGCTTGGCTGGCTCGGCCCGGAGTTGTACTAACAGCCGGGTCAAGTCCTGAATTTGTACATCCGTGAGCACTTCGTGACCGGCCATGTCCGTGCCAAGGATGCCGAATTTAACCACCCGTGCGACGCGCAGTTCAAGGGATTGAGTTCCCGCCGTCCAAACAAACGGGCCGTTGACCAGATTCGGAGGTCGCTTTGACAGGCCGCCGGCCAAGGGTCCGTCACCACGCCCATCCTGACCATGACACGGCGTGCACAAGCCTGCAAACAAGCGCGTTCCATTCACCGGGTCCGCCTCATGAACCGGCGTGTTTGGGCTCCAATCCGCCGCATTGCCGCCACGCGTCCAGCCCGCACCCGTCGCTTGCAGATAAGCGATCAAGTCCTCACCTCTGGCGTCTGCAAACAACGGCGCATACGATGGCATTGAGGTGCCAGGCACCAACAGCCGCGGGTGATGAAAATGAGCACGCAACCACGCCGCCGAACGGCGCGCTCCCACCGTCGATAAATCCGGCCCCTGCCGCCGGTTGCCAATCAATACCGGCCGGCCTTTCCTAACATCTTCAACCGGTTTGGCCTGCCCCCACAGGGTTTCATCGATGGATTCCGGCCGGATGTATTGCGAATGACAATGGATGCAACCTTCTGACAAATAGACCCGTCGCCCGCGCGCCGCCGCGCCTGACTCCAGCGGTCCTGGGTCGCGCCCCAAGCCGAGACTAACAATCACCCCCACCCCTGCCACGGCCACCGCCGGGCGCCAGTCCTTTCTACGGGAGAAACTCACCACTGCGATGACCACCCATCCAGTGATTATCACCAACGTCACCGGCACCCGGTTCAAGCTCTGCGCCATGCCGATGCCATTGGCCGATGCCAGCCAGCCCGCCACACCAAACAATCCCGCCGCACGCCATGCCGCCACATGCACGCCTGCCGCCCCGGAAAACCAGCCGGCCCAGGCCACCAAAGCGGTGGAATAAAGTGACACCCCCGCCGGGTACCACCAACCGGCGAGGCTCCGACTGGCAGGCGCGTTGACTGCCATTGCCGCCAGCGCCAGCAGCAGCCAGGCCAGCACGGGAAGGTATCTGGCACCGGTCCTGGCAAGCCAACATCCTGCCGCCAGCGCCACCACAAGATGCACCACGGCATTGCGCCACAACAGGCCCTCACCCCAGGTGCCGGCCTTGAAATCAGCCACATGTTGGATGATGAAAAACGCCGCCGAATCCAACCCAACAAGAGCGGCAAAAACCCCGATCGCAGCCCACCAGGGGAAGATCGCCGCGCGGGCATCGCCGTGCCATTCCCGCCGGTTTGGCACGCATAGCAATCCCGTTAGAGCAAACCCGGCCGCCACCCACGCTTGCACCGCCGGTGCCTGAGTGAATACCCATGGCAGATTGCAACACGCATATCCCAATCCCGTGCCCAGCCCGACCCAAGCCACCCCGCACCATCCCGGCAGCAGCGCCGCCACACTCACCGTGGCCACCCCGAGCGCCGCGCCGCAGCCCACGGCCACCCCGAGCGCCCCGGCCATGCCGGCCATCATCGGTGCCAGCCCCGCACTCGCGGCGGCCACCCCTAACGCGATGCGAAGCATGCCTGCCTGCACCCCACGCCATGCCGCAAAATACCCGCCGCAGATTCCGGCCAGTGCCATCACCCCGAGTGCCGCCCGCTCACCGCCGCCATGGATTCCCCCGCAGCGCAGCAATTCAACAAATGCGAACTGCGCGAAAATCAAAAAGTTGCCGTAAATCGCGGCAATCACCACGGCTGCCCGCAGTGCTGTTAGAGTCACCGCCGCCTCTCCTCCCACCAACCGGCCCGCACCACCGCCGTTTGCACCACCGCCACCACCAAATCAGTTAGAGCGACGCTCACCCACGCCCCCGCCAGAGAGCCATCAGCAATCCGCCAGGTCACAAACACCGCCACCAGCAGCCGCACCAAGGCCGTGACCATCCATACCGCCTGCCCCATGCGCCGGTCCCCCAGAGCGATGACATAACTCAAGCCGACACCACCCACGAAGACGCCCATCCAACTTAAAAACACCAGTGCATCCGGCGAAACCGGCGCTATCCCCAACATTTTTAAAACCATCTCCGGTGCCACCACCATCAGCAGCCCGGTCACCGCGTCCATGGCACCCACCGCGATACTCCAGCCCATCACAAATTTCTTCTTATTCATGCGCACTTCCAATTTTTGAACCAACTCATAGAAACGCAGAGCAGCACCATACCGCATGCCGCTCGCAAGATCAAGCCCGCCGTGCGCCACCCGGGTGCCACCACCATCCACGAGTACTCCCCTCCCTCGCGCCACCCCATCGCCGCCAGCACGGATATCATCACCAGCACCGCCACATGCCACGCTGCCACCGTGCCCCGCCCGCCCACCGCGCGACCGGTTAGTGAAACCATCAGCAGGGCACAAAACGAAGTGGTGTACCCGGCCATGGCCAGATGGGCGTGGCCAACCAAGCCCTGCGTGAATTTCAACCTGTCTAACAACCCTGGCAGATACATGAGCACTCCGGTCAGCGCCAGCAGGCCCCACCACGCGAACAGCGCGCGGCGCCACACTCGTGATTCCGCAAGCCAGCCAAAACCCGCCCAGTCCCAAGGCACAATCCAAGCCCATGGCAGCAGCATGGCCATCGCCCCGATCTGGTGAAATTGCAAATGCGTGCCGCCGATCCATTCCGCTGTGCCAAACACCAACCAGCAGTTCAGCAGATAGGTCCATACCCCCCATCCGGCGCGACCCTTGCCGCTGGCGGCACCCGCCCGTGGCAGCAACATCATCAAGGTCACCACCACCAGCGTCGAACCTAACAAACTTGAACCCGTCGGCCCGCCGGTCGTGGCGTCCACCTGCGGATATACGGCTGGCGACGCCGCGAAGACCATGGCTGCCGGCACCGCCGCCAACACCACCACCCCGAGCAACGAGCCGGCCTGCCGCCACCTGCTCCAGCCAGCCGCCCGCTGCCACCACGCAAGTGCCAGCAGCAGCCATAGCCCGCTCAAGGCTGCAACCCATCCCCACAAGGGTCCGCCGCACCAATCGAGGAAAATCTTGCCGGAGGTTTGGCCGTTGAGCCAGTGCGGCACGGCGAGAGCCAGTGCCGCCGACCATGCCCACACCGCGGCGGGCGCCCAAGCCGCGACCTTGCTACGATCCACCTCGTAGATATGAAACAACCACGCCAGCAGCGGCAACGACGTCCAGCCGTAGAGTTGCACATTCAAATGCACCGGCACCCAGCGGCCATACGTCCACTCACCCGCCTGCAAGTCCGGCCACACCAACAGCAAGGCGAGCCACACGCCAACGGCATTGCCAAACACCAACCACGCCAGCGCATGCCGCACCGCCAAGGCCACCGCATCAGGCTCCGGCTTGGTTCCCGCTTCTGCCATCAAGGGGAGTCTCCTTTGATGCGCCCGTCGCGCATCCGCACGGTTCGGTCGCAGCGCCCGGCCAATTCCGGATCATGCGTCGCCATGATCAGGGACCGGCCACGCTCCCTCACCAGATCTAACAAGATATCAAAAACTTTTTCGCGATTGGTTTCATCCAGGGCCCCGGTGGGCTCGTCACACAGCAGCAACTCCGGGTCATTCATCAATGCACGGACCAAAGCGCCCCGCTGGCGTTCGCCGCCAGACAACTCGCGCACCCGTTGGTCGAGCCGGTGGGTCACGCCGGTGGCCTGCGCAAGTTCGCGCAAGCGCGCCCGGCCGGCCTTTCTACCGCCACCAGCGGCTATGATCGGCACCATGCAATTTTCCGCCAAGGTCAAGTCCGGCATCAAGTGATGCATTTGGAATACATAGCCGATGTGGTGCCGCAGCAGGTCCACCCGCGTGGATTCATCGACGACATCGCGCCCCGCCACCCGCACCATGCCGCTATCAACTGACTCCAAGCCGGAAATCACATTGAGCAGAGTGGATTTGCCGCAGCCGGAGGTTCCACACAAGGCGACCACTTCACCCTGTTGCACTTCCAACGACACGTTCTTCAGCACTTCAATGCGCCCGCCATCAAAGCTTTTCCACACATCTTTCACTAGCACCTGGATATTCATAGAAAGGGGTCACTCGAAGCGCAGGGCTTGCGCCGGATTGAGACTTGCGGCGTACCACGCCGGATACATCGCACCTATCAGCGCGGTCACAACCGCCAAGCCGGTGGCGCCCACAACTTCCAGCCATCCGACGCGCGGCTCGATGTACCCCTGCAACTGCGGCATGGCGTGCAGCAGGTGCAGGCCGCCCCAACTAAGCACCCAGCCGGCGAGCGTTCCGATGCCGCAAATGAGCATGGACTCGCCGAGAATCATGCGCGCCACCTGTGCCCTGGAAAACCCGCACACCCGTGCGATGGCCAGTTCCTTGATCCGCCCGAACACCGACAGAATCATGGTGTTAGTGACACTCAACCCACCTAACAAAAATGCGCAGCCCCCAACCACCCAGGCCGTCGTTTTGATGATTTTAAACTGGGAATAGCTGCGGCTGAACTCGTCATTCTCCATGGCGATAAAGCGCCCATGATGCTTGGAAATCCATGTCTTCACCTCCGCCGCGGAATGTCCGTCCGCCAACGCCACAGTCACCACCGAGCACACTCCGTCCTTGTGAAAGGCTTTCTGGCAGGCACTCAGCGGCATGAACACCCCGCCATTCTCGAAGCCGTTCTCCATCCTCACCACTCCGGCCACGGTGTAGGTGCCTTGTCCCAATTCCAGGGTGCCCCCCACCCTGACCGTGAGAAACCCTGCCGCCCGCTCCCCCACCACCACCACTTCCATATCATCCTTGAAGGCCGCCGCACTGCCCTGCAACCACTCACCCTTGGTCAACCTCGCATCGGATTCGCGGATGCCAAAACAGGTGATGACCGGACGGTCCGGCGCCGCTATGATCGTAAACAACACCGGCTGCGCATCTCTCACGCAGGGCTGGCCTTGCAAGTCCTCGGCCAATGCCACCGGCACGTTGCTGAAAAACAGGTCCGACACGTTTTTTTCAAACACCACCATTTGAGAGTCACTGCGCAAAATCCGCTCGAACATTTTCACCGCCCCACCTAACAAACCCACCACGCTCAGCATCGTGGCCACCCCCAACGCGATCCCGGTCGCACCGATGGCCGTGCGCACACGATGCCGCCGCAAGTTGGTTAGAATCATCCGCCACAAGCTCATTGGGTTGGTGGTTAGAGGTTAGAGGTTAGAGGTTAGAGGTTAGAGGTTAGAGGTTAGAGGTTAGAAGGTATAAGTTAGAGGTTGGAGGCGACGATGGATGGTGCATGTCCTTGATTTGTTTAGAATTTAGTATTTAAGATTTAGTGCTTTCCATCAGTGGCGCAAGCCATGACTCATCCCGCGGCGGGTGATATTGCCAGGAAGCCCTCGGTCATGCCATCCGGCATCGGCACCCGCAGCAATTTCAGCATCTCCCAGCGCGCGGGGATGCCCGGCAAGACGCTGACCACCCGGTCACCCAATTGTTGCAGGCGTTGGAACCTGCGGATGGTGGCGGCCACACCTTCCGCGGCCACCATGTTGGGTCGGCCGAGTTCCTCATCGCGGC
>JBILFE010000418.1:0-4188 GCA_044351705.1 Luteolibacter sp.
CGGCAGATGGTTCTGCGGGTCGCTGCCGTGCTCGACACTCCAGCCATCCCACTCGCGATAGGCGTGATAGGTCCAATCCCAGCCGTATTCCTCAAACAGGTCGATGCAGTCCCGCAGGTAGTTGTCGGCGCCGGGTGCCCAGCGGACCGCGCTGAATTCCCCGGCGTAGATATGCACATTGTAGGCGAGTTGGAAATCGCGGACCGGTTGCAGGGTTTTGCGGAGTTGCTGCTTGTCCCACACCGTGCCGCCGATGATGCCCGGATAGGCGATGGGGTTCCACTTGCCCTTGACTCCCTGATGGGTGAATTCGCCGGGTGCGTACATATGGACCTGATAGATCAGGTTCGGGATGCCGGCGATGGGTTCGAGTTCCTTGTAACCGGCGGCTGAATCCCATTCGGCGGCTTCGATGAAGATGGGCATGTCCGTATCAATCGCCCGGATGGCTTTGGCTGCTCGCGCCTGCGCGACAAGGTAGTCCGCCACCCCATCCGGTGAAGGCTCGGTCTGCACCGGCTCGTTGATGAGGTCATAGCCCCAGACTGCCGGATTGCCTTTGTAGCGGCGGGCGATTTTCTCCCACACGGCCACCCAGTGGTTCTGATATTGCGGCTCGTTGAAGATCGCGAGGTTGTTGTTTGCATATCTTCCTCCGGGCGGTGAATGCATGTCCACGACCGCCTTGATGTCATACTTTTTGCAGGCGTCCAGCGCCTTGTCCAACTCGTCGAGGCGTCCGGTTAGCCAGCGGTCGTACTCGGCAAGATCGCGGTCGGTGCCGGCGCGGCCCCAGTTGCGTGTGAGTTGCCACCGAATGACATTCGCCTTCCACTCGCTGCCGAGGACCTGCAAGTCATCATCGCGGAACACGTTCGGCGACATCACACCGCGCAAGCGTGGCAGGTCGTGCCCCTTGAAGGCCGGTGGCGGGTTTATCATTGGCAGCGGACGCGCCACTGGCCGCCGTATCACTGTGATATAGACGGCGGAAAACCACACGGTGCCAGAACTTCCCTGCAAGCCGAGGCTGATTACTCCGCCCACCGCATCGGGTTCTATCAAGACACTGAACCGGAGCTTGCGCCAGGCGAAGGTGCCATGGACATCGTTCTCATTGTGCCAGAAGGCTCCCGCTTGCTCCGACCGGTAGTGCAGCATGAACTTCACGCCAAGATACGACGCGGCAGGCTTGCTGACATTGTCGGCCTTGGCCAGGCACTCGAATTGGAGGCGACAACCCCGGAAACGGGCCAGGTCAAGCGGCACGCCAACCATGTGGCTGCCAGCGGATGATTCTTGTGGCACCGTAATGCAAAGCGATGTGGTCCCGCCTTGGGCCGTGACCCATTTGGCGAAATCGGCCTGAGGCCAGGCCTGCCGCTCGACCGGGCTTGCAAAATGGGTCTCCAAGACGACATCGCCGGGTTTGGGAGATGTCTTGTCGTCAGCGCAGGCAACCAACGCAGTGAGAGCAACCATTGCCAGGACCTGTTGAATCATAATTGTTAGGTTGGATTATTCTCCCGCCGGGCCGATGGTTTCGCGGGCGATTATGAATGACCGGGTTGCCTGGTCAGTCCGCTTGTTTTTTCCATTTATCCACGGTGCCTATGGGGTGGATCTTGTATGAAATATCGGGTTCGCCGTCTGTAGATGCCGCCTGTGCCCGGCCAGCCCCAGTTGTAGTCAGACCAACTCCGGCACCACACTGCACGGCACCAGCAATGAATGTGCGTCTGGATGTTTTCATACGCGCGGAATATCGCAGATTGTGATGATAATTGAAAGAAAGAAGAAGCAGGAGGTGCACCCGAATGGAGCGATCCCTACTCATCAGTCCTTGTGCCGGCCAGTTGGTCATCACCTTGTGCCAATCCTCATGCGAAGACCAACAGCGGCCGCCGTCGGTGGTGCCGTGGTTGTCGCAGTTGGTGCTTCATGTGCGGTCCGCTCCCGTGTACGCTGCGGTATGACACTTGAGGTTTCCACTCCCGCCCTGTTGTTCCCGGCGATCAGCCTGTTGTTCCTTTCCTACACCAACCGCTTCCTCCATCTCTCGGCCTTGATACGCAGCCTGCACACCGATTGGCTGGCGCGGGGCGACGAGTTGCTGCGCGACCAGATCAACAACCTGAGGCGGAGGCTGACCCTGATCCGGGCCATGCAATTATTCGGTGCCGTCAGCTTGCTCCTGTGTGTGATCTCGATGCTGGGCGTCGTGTCCGGCCATCAACTTGTGGCCATGGGATCGTTCGCCGTCGCACTGGGCCTGATGGCTCTGTCGCTGGGCTGCCTGGTTTACGAGGTTTGGATCTCGGGTGGTGCGTTGCGCATCCTGCTCAATGCGGTGGATGGCAAGGGCGCACCCAACGGGTGAGGGGCTGGACAATGCCCGACCCCTCCAGCCCCCATCCTGGATATGGGTGAAGCTGATGCGTGCTGGAACTCCCAAGCGCTTGATCGCGGCTTTCCTGCACGCTGCTATAGTAAATCACCTTACGGCCGTAGCGGGCGCGCAGCTTGTCGAGGACGGCTCGCGGTGGTGTATTGCGCGGTCTGATGATGCAATAGTGCCCCCCGGTTTCGACATCTCCAAGTGGGCAGCCTAGTCCGGCACTTGGGCACAAGAAAACGGAGTTGGCGGATTTTTTTGATAAATAATTAGTTTCCGCTTGCATAATTAGCCAGATCTATCATGATACCCCCGTTCGGCAGGCATCTGAAACGCAATATCGCCGCCGATCAAAGCCAAAAATCGCAGTTTAAGCGGCAGAAATGCAAGTGAATCGCCGCACTGCGCGAGCCAAATACGAAAAAACGGGTGCATTGAAATGCAAAGTGCCCGGTTTTTCTGTCCGTGTCGTGGTCACAGTGGGCTTCATGTCCACTTTGATCCCGTGCCCGGAAGGCTCCCCCGTAAATCGCTGAAGGGCACTCTGACGGTCGCAACACGGATATATCTGTGATTTGCCGTCACGGTTTTTCTGCAGCTTTGAACGGGGTCTTGGAAAACATTGGCGACGTGAATCGGCCCTGCCGGTTTACGTCGGGCCATGCCTACGGATAAAACGCCCGGCGGCATCAAGGGGGGAAATATAGGACACAAATTTAAATACAAAGCTTAAATATGGCTAGAGAGATTCTGGTTTCAAAAAACGTTCCCGCACACAACGCCGGAACGCATTCGTCGATTGCTCTTTCTTCTAACATTTTGAAGGACGCAAACGGCATATCGGGTCCGGTCACCGGACAGCAGCAAAAGGAAATCACGCCGCAAGTACACGTACTGAGCGACGACTCAACATGTCAAAAATGCGGGTGCATAATCTCCGCTGAAGAGATGTTGGTGCCGGAAAATGGAAAGGCAACGTGCCTAAAATGCGCGGAGCTGGACCATCTGGTACTCCTCAAGCCGGGCAATTCCACGCTCACCAAGCGGGCGGTCGAACAATTCGGCCGTAAAATTGTCGTGCGGCGCATATGGAAACGCGCTCCAGCGTGGCGTTTGGGAGTTCTTGTCGATCAAGAGGCGCTGGAACGTGCCGAGGCTCAATGCGCGGCGGATGCGGAAAAGCGGGCGAAGAGCCAAGCGAAGGCGGCGGCACGTCGAAAAGAAAAGAATGCGGAATTTGCCGGGAAGTTTGCTGAAAAAATTGGCATTCTCTATCCTGGCTGCCCAGCGGACGAACGGGTATCGATCGCCCAACATGCTTGCACAATAGGCAGCGGCCGGGTTGGCAGATCTGCCTCGGGCCAACAGCTTGACGACGAGGCGATCAAGCGCGCCGTGCGCGCCCACATCCGTCATGTCCACACGGATTACGAACAGCTCATGAACGGGCAAGACCGTCGTTGCAGTGCCCGACAACATGACTGGGCTAATGATCATGTTAGAACCAAAGTCGATGAGGTTTACAAAAGTTGGCAGGCAGGCACTTCAGTGAAAGGAGATCTGGCATGAGCGCGATCAACGCATTCAAGGGTCCGTCCGAACCACGGCGCTCGCCAAACGGCGGCACCTCCTATGAGATTATCAGCAATATCGGGAATTTCGCGGGGCGCCCATGTGGTGGAGACGGTCAGTTGTTCCCAACGCATTGTTTGCCTCCCGATATTGCGGAATTCGTGAGGCAGGCGGCCGAGGCTGCGGCGGTACCCGTCTCAATGGCGGCGGTCACTGCGATT
>JBILFE010000419.1:0-4185 GCA_044351705.1 Luteolibacter sp.
CATCCTGGCTGGTGGCATAGCCGATCCACGACCGGCCGCGCGCCTGCCCCGTGTACCAAAGGTGATAGCCATCGGGCCGCCTGACCACCACCGGGCGGTTGATCTCGGCCTCCCATTCGCTCTCAGAATTCGGGGCGAGCGCCATCTGCGGTTCACCCCAGTGAATCCCGTCGGCACTCTCGACCAGTGCCACGCTCATTTTCGGACGCCAGGAAAACCACATCCGATACTTGTCCCCCTCCTTGAGCACGGCGACGTCGAAGCAGGTGCCAAGCGATCCCCCCAACACGGGATTGGCAGCGAACTTGACCCAGCCGCCGCCAGTCTCCCCAACACGAGTTTCCGACGCGGCATGTCCGACCGGGCAGGCGCCAAATACTCCGGCAATCGCCAGACACCTAACAAGCATACGAACGGGTCCGCTAGGGCAGCCGCTTATGCAGATGGACGTTGGAGTTGGAAAGGCCACTTGTGAGGAGGTGTTGGGGCTCAGGGGCATGAACGGATTCTTTTTCCGCTTGTCGCTAGCCCAGCCGCGACTGTAGCCTTCCAGCGGTCGCGGGACTTGTCAAAAACTCGCTCTGAGACTGTTAGTTTTGGCATCACCTTGGGGGGGGGCAAGCGCCCGAATGTGCCACGAATTGCCAGGACGTAAAGAATTAAGCGTTTTTATCGGAAAATCACCCATTGCAAATCAACCCGTTTACGTATGCCTTGAAGGATTTTGGATCAAGTGGGGGTAACCCTTGCAGGTTCGAGTCCTGTTCTCGGCACTTCTATTCCTAGCGCATGAAAATCCGCCCATTGGCACCACTGATTTTGCCACTCGCCATGACCGCCCCACTGCTTGCAACTGACAGCGCCGCGCCACCCCCGACGGCAAAACTGCCGGTGACCGAAATCTATCATGGCGTGGAAGTCGTGGATAACTACCGTTGGTTGGAGGAAACGGGCACGCCGGCAGTCAAAGCATGGACGGAGGCCCAGAACCGCCACTCCCGCGCCGCCATCGACGCGCTGCCTGAACGCGCCGCCATCGAAGCCAGCCTAACCGCGCTTTATGCCAAAGACACGCCGTCCCATAGCGGACTGGTCTCGCGGCCGGGCCGGCTCTTCGCGCTGAAGTTCCAGCCCCCCAAACAACAACGCATGCTCGTCATGCTCGCATCCGCAAACGATCTGGCATCGGAGAGGCTCGTGCTCGACCCCAATCGGATCGAACCGAAGGGACAAGTGGCCATGGACTGGTTTGTGCCATCCCCGGATGGCAAGTTGTTAGCCGTATCGCTGTCCGAGCACGGCAGCGAAGAAGGCACGCTGTATTTTTACCGGACCGACACCGGCGAGCGCCTGCCTGAGCGCATTCCCCGCGTGCAGGTGCCCACTGGCGGCGGCAGCGCGGCCTGGTCCCCCGATGGCAAATCAGTGTTCTACACCCGTTACCCGCGCACGGGCGAAAAACCCGCCGCTGATCTCAACTTTTTCCAACAGGTGTATTGCCACCAACTCGGCACCCCCGAGAGCAGTGACGTCTATTGCATCGGGCGGGACTTCCCCCGCATCGCGGAAATCGAACTGGAAACCTCCCGCGATGGCCGCTGGTTGCTCGCCAGCGTGGCCAACGGCGATGGCGGCGAATTCGCTCACTACCTGCTCGACCTGCACGCCGGCGAGCGCGCGGTGTGGCGCCAAGTGACCCGCTTTGAGGACTCTATCAAGAGTATCGCGATCAGTTGCGATGGGACCACGCTTTACCTGCGCTCGGTCAAGGATGCGCCGCGCGGCAAAATCCTGCGCCTGGCGTTGGACGGCAGCAAACAATTGCCGGACGCCGAGCTGATCGTGCCCGAAAGCGAGGCGGTCATCGAAAATCTAACACCAACAGCGACGCACCTCTTCGTCACCGATCTGATCGGCGGGCCGTCGCGCCTCCGGCAGTTCGATCTAGCAGGAAATCATGGCCACGTGGTGCCCCTGGCTGACAACTCCGGCGTGGACCACCTGCTGGCATTGGAAGATCGCCCGGACGATGACCGCGTGCTTTTCCGTGTGACCCAATATACGCAGCCAGCCGCATGGATGCTGCACGATCCGGCCGCCACAAGCGCCACGGGCACGCTGCAAAAGACCGCCCTGTTCAACACCTCACCGGTGGATTTCAGCGACATCGAGGCGCTGCGAGAGTTCGCCGTGAGCATGGATGGCACCAAAATCCCGCTCAACATCCTGCGCCGCAAAGGCACCCGGCTCGATGGGACCAACCCCACTCTTCTAACAGGCTATGGGGGTTACGGAATCAGCTTGCGGCCCGCCTATAATTTCACGGACCGCCTGTGGTTCGACCATGGCGGCGTGATGGTTGTGGCCAACCTGCGCGGCGGCGGCGAGTACGGCGAGGAGTGGCACTTGGCCGGCAACCTCACGCGCAAACAAACCGTCTTCGATGACTTCGCCGCCTGCGCCAGGCACCTCATCGACCGCGGCTACACCCGCCCGGACAAACTCGCCGTCGAAGGCGGCAGCAATGGCGGCTTGCTCATGGGCGCATTCCTCACCCAGCACCCGCAGCTCTCCCGCGCGGTGGTCGCGCACGTCGGCATCTACGATATGCTGCGCGTCGAACTCGACCCTAACGGGGCTTTCAACGTCACCGAGTTTGGAACCGTTAGAGACGCCGTGCAGTTCAAGGCACTCTACGCCTACTCGCCCTATCACCGCGTCACTGACGGCATCCGCTATCCGGCCGTGTTGTTTCTCGCCGGCGAAAATGACGGCCGGGTCAATCCCGCCAACTCGCGCAAGATGACCGCGCGCTTGCAAGCGGCCAGCAGGTCAGGCTATCCGGTTTGGGTCCGGCTCAGCTCCGCCTCCGGCCATGGCATGGGCACCGCCCTGACTGAACGCATCGCGGAAAAGGCGGATGTCCTCTCCTTCCTCTTCGACCAACTCGGCATGCAACCGCCCCCCGCCAAATAACGATTCGCTTGGCAGAGGCGGATTCCTAGCCCATACTTCGAGCTGGCAACGCTATACCCCGCCGATGCCCCCCCACTCCCCCCACCCACCCTATCCTTATGACCCTGTCCCGCTTGATCGTTGGAAGTACCCTGCAGCTCGGCCTGTGCCTGGGCGCTCATGCTGCGGAAGCCAAACCGGAACCACCCAAGCCCGCCTCGCGCAGCGTGCGGGTCATTGAAGGCTGGACCGTGCGCGTCGATGACCGCCTGCTGCAAGAACCTAACAAGGAATTGGGCGCGCGCATTCTCAAGTCGCTCGAAGCGCGCCTATCCGACATCAAGGCGGTGGTCCGTCCGTTCTGCCTCGCCAAGCTGCAGGCCGTCACCATCGTGCTCGACATGAGTCACGGCAAATTGAGGCCGATGCAGTATCACCCCGGAGCCGAATGGTTGATCGAAAATGGCTACGCCGCTGATCTCGTCCAGTGTGTTCACATTCCGGAAGCTGCCGAGTTGTTGGATCCGCGCCAGATCAACACCCAACCGTGGTGCGTGCTGCATGAATTGGCACACGCCTATCACGACCAGGTGCTCGGTTTCGACGAAGCACGGATTCGCGACGTGTACAAGGCATACAAAGAGAGCGGACACGGTGATAAAGCCTTGCTCATCACCGGGGATCACGTGCGGCACTATGGCCTGACCGATCACAAGGAGTTCTTCGCGGAAATGACCGAGGCGTATTTTGGCAGCAATGACTTCTTCCCGTTCAACCGTGGTGAATTGATGACGGCGGAACCCGCGATCTATCAACTTATGTGCGCCATCTGGGGGCCCCTCGCCGCGGATGAAAAGAAAAAGGCCGCCCCGGCCGCCCCGCCGCTGCCAGCCGGTGCCGCGGCCACCACGCTGTGGTATGCCCAGCCCGCCAGCAAGTGGGTGGAGGCGCTGCCGCTCGGCAACGGCCGCCTCGGCGCAATGGTTTTTGGGGGCACCGCCAGCGAGCGCATCAACCTCAACGAACAGACGATCTGGACCGGCGGACCGTATGATCCGACCCGCGATGGCGGCCCCGCAGCGCTGCCTGAAATCCGCCGTCTGGTCTTTGCCGGCAAACATCAAGCGGCCGAAGCCTTGTTCAACAAAACCATGATGGGCAATCCCGTCGAGCAGATGAAATACCAACCGTTAGGCGATTTGCTGCTGGAGTTTCCCGGCCACCAGGCTG
>JBILFE010000420.1:0-4182 GCA_044351705.1 Luteolibacter sp.
CCCGAGGTGGCATTCGGCCATTTGGTGGGGGAGCGTTTCGCCGAGCAGGTGCTCATCATCAAGACCGCCTGGGGCGGCAAGAGCCTCGACGTGGACTTCCGGCCGCCCAGCTCGGGTGGCAGTGTCGGCCCGTTTTACACCGACATGATCGGGACCGTGAACAAAGTGTTAGGTGACATCAAGGCGCAGTTTCCCGGTTATGCCGGTGGTGGCTACGAATTGTGCGGGTTCGTGTGGTGGCATGGCTGGACCGATTTTTGCGCTGCCAAGGCGACCGCGGCCTATGAAACCAACCTAACAAACCTGATCAAGGACGTGCGCAACGACCTGAAGGTGCCGCAATTGCCGGTGGTGATTGGGGAATTCGCCGGTCCCTGGCTGAAGGACATTCCGGAGGCGGCGTTGGCCATTCGCAAGGCGCAGGCCGCAGTGGCGGCGCTGCCGGAATTCAAGGACACCGTGAAGTTCGTCAAGACCACTGATTTCCTGCGGGAAGAAAAAGAATCACCCAGCGGAGCCGGGCATCATGAGTATCAGAATGGCGAGACGTATTTCCTCATTGGTGACGCCTTCGGCAAAGCCATGATTCCATTGGTGGTGCCGACCAAGCCGACCCTCACGTTGTTTTCACCGCTCGACTATCAGGTGATTCAGCGGACCAGCAAGACCAAAGGCAAAATCACGGTGAGCGGGAGGTTGGATCCTGTGAGTTACAAAACGAGTGTGCTTGGCGCGAGACTCATCATCGACGGCAAGGAGGGCGCCTGGCAGAAGCTGACACCCGTCTTCAAGGACTCGGAGTTTCAAGCATCGCTGGAGGTGCCCGTGGGTGCGTGGTATCGCCTGGAAGTGCGCGCCATGGGGGCCGACAAGACCGTGATGGATGCCGCCGTCGCGCACGTCGGGGTGGGGGAGGTGTTTGTGGTTGCCGGTCAGTCTAACTCCGCCAACCACGGCGAGGAAAAGCAAACCACCACAACCGGCAAAGTCACCACCTTTGATGGCAAACGCTGGCAGCTTTCTAACGACCCCCAGCCCGGCGCAAGCGGCGACGGCGGCAGCTTTCTGCCGCCCTTTGGCGATGCCATGGCACAACGGCTCAACGTGCCCATCGGGTTGATTGCCTGCGGCATCGGCGCCACCAGCGTGCGCGAGTGGTTGCCAGAGGGCTGCAAATTCCCGGGTCCGCCCACCATCGAGGCCAACGTGAGCAAGTTGCCAACTGGCGAATGGGCGAGCAAGGGGGCGGCCTATCCATCATTTGTGGCGCGCATGAAACAACTCGGTGCCAGAGGATTCCGCGCCGTGCTCTGGCACCAAGGGGAAAGCGATGCCAACCAGGCCGACCCAACCCGCACGCTGACGGGTAAACTCTATCGCCAGTACCTCGAAAAACTCATCCGCGACTCGCGCCGTGACATCGGTTGGGACGCGCCGTGGTTTGTGGCACAAGTCAGTTACCATGGGCCGGGCGATGAGGCCTCGGCGGACATCCGCGCCGCCCAGGCGTCGCTGTGGAAGGCCGGCATCGCATTGGAAGGGCCTGACTCCGACGCCCTCAAGGGCGATATGCGCGACTCCGGCGGCAAGGGCGTGCATCTCAGCGGCCCCGGTCTGCGTGAACATGCCGCACGCTGGGTCGCCAAGGTCGCACCCTGGTTGGATAAATAAGGCTGCCGGACAGAGGATCTTGTGAGAGGGGCCGGGCTAATGCCTGAGCAGGTCGGGACATCCTGAGGTCCGATCGGACCTCAGGATGTCCCGAGGTCGCAGTGGCTGTGTTGGTAACTCCGAGGTAAGGGCTGTGGGTCCATAACCAGACTAAGGCATTCCTAACGAATGATGATTAGGCCAATCACCCAGGGTTGCTCCTGCGCGTTGCCAATTTGGCATTGTCAGCAGCCGCCTCCGCTCATATCGTCGCCAGGCAAACCATGAGAATTTTGTCACACGTCTGGATGCCGCTGCTGCTGTCCATCACCGCGATGGCCGCGGACCGGCCTAACATCATTCTCATATTGGCCGACGACCTCGGCTACGAGACGATTGGTGCGAATGGCGGCACATCCTACAAGACGCCGGTGCTCGACGGGCTTGCGGCCGGGGGTGCGCGCTTCACCCATTGTTATGCGCAACCGCTGTGCACCCCGACGCGCGTGCAATTGATGACTGGCCGGTCCAACGCGCGGAATTATCTGAGCTTTGGCACGCTGGATCCGCAGGCGGTCACCATCGGCAATCATTTCAAAAATGCCGGCTACGCCACCTGCATCACAGGCAAGTGGCAACTCGGCCACGCTCTGGACCTGCCGCAGAAATTCGGTTTTGACGAACACTGCCTGTGGCAGCACACCCGCCGCCCGCCGCGCTACGCCAACCCCGGCCTCGAAATCAATGGTGTTAGAAAAGACTACTCGAAGGGTGAGTATGGCCCCGATATCGTCAATGACTACGCGCTGGAATTCATCGCACGGCACAGCAGGGCGGGGGAGGCGGGCAACAGCAGGCCATTCTTCCTCTACTATCCGATGATGCTCACCCACGATCCCTATCAGCCAACACCGGACAGCAAGGACTGGGACCCCAAGGCGCTGGGTGAAAAGGTCAACCACTCCGCGGCACACTTCGGCGACATGGTGGAATATATGGACAAGCTCATCGGCAAAGTCATCGCCAAGCTCGACGCATGCGGGTTGCGTGACAACACGCTGGTGATTTTCCTTGGCGACAATGGCACCGGCGGGGGCACCCGCTCGCTGATGGGCCAGCGCGTGGTCATTGGCGGAAAAGGCCGCACGCTCGATGCCGGTATGCACGTCCCGCTCATTGCCAATTGGCCTGGCCACATTGCCAAGGCCGGCGTCTGCGGCGATCTGGTCGACACCACGGATTTTCTGCCCACCCTCTGCGAAGCTGCGGCGGTGAAGCTTGCCGCTCCGGAAACGCTGGATGGGCGCAGTTTCTATCCGCAACTGCGCGGCGAAAAGGGCAACCCGCGCCCGTGGATCTATGTCTGGTATTCGCCCCGCCAGGGCGCCGACAAGACCATCCGTGAGTTTGCCTTCGATCAGCACTTCAAGCTCTACCGCAGCGGCAAATTCTTCGATCTGACAAATGATCCGGATGAGAAGACCCCGCTTGCGGCCGACTCGCTCACGGGCGATGCCGCCACCGCCGCCAAGGCGCTCCAACTCGCTCTCGACCAATTCAAAGGCGCCAGACCCGCCAACCTGCCACCGTGACTGGGACTTTGGACACGGCCTGGGGTGCCGGACAAAAAAGTTAAAGTCCATGTTCAAGCGCGAAGCCAAGGCAGGGACCTTTCTCCGATAGGTCCGGCGGATGGCGGGTCAAGGTTCTTGGAAGCGCGGTGCGTTCCGGGTGGGTGCCACGCTGCCAACCGGACCGTTCGGAGAACGGTCCCTGCCTGAGGCAATCCACCGTTCAGAATCCCGTAAAGCCACAACGCACCCGACCACTAACTTTTTTGTCCTGCACCCCACGGCCTGCATCTGCGATTATTTTCATGGTGTTTGGCGATGGTGTGGCTAACCTGCGGCGCAGGGTGGCTCCATGGTGGAGGTGCCTGAGTTGCCAGCCATCAAACCATGAAGATCCTGTTTCGCATCCTCGCCGCGCTCCT
Organism: Luteolibacter sp.; assembly: GCA_044351705.1. Classification (GTDB taxonomy): domain Bacteria; phylum Verrucomicrobiota; class Verrucomicrobiia; order Verrucomicrobiales; family Akkermansiaceae; genus Luteolibacter. The sequence continues at coordinate 3,644 of JBILFE010000420.1, forward strand.
CATCACTTTGCCGGCCACCGTGCTTGCCGAGTCCGTAAAACCTAACATAATCCTCATCTACATGGATGACATGGGTTATGGCGATATCGGACCGTATGGATCGACGCAGAACCGCACGCCCAACCTCGACCGCATGGCCAAGGAGGGCATGAAACTCACGTCGTTCTACGCCACGCCGGTTTGCACTCCGTCGCGGGCGCAAGTCCTCACCGGGTGCTACGCCAAACGCGTGTCGCTGCCGGATGTCATCTTTCCGGCGTGTCCCATCGGCATCAATCCGCAGGAGCACACGGTGGCCGAGCTGCTCAAGAGTGCCGGTTACGCCACCATGTGCATCGGCAAATGGCACGTCGGCGACCAAGCGGAATTCCTACCCACGCGGCATGGTTTTGATCATTATTTCGGCTTGCCCTATTCGAACGACATGGGCGGCAGCGAGAGTGCCAACGCCAGCAATGGCAAGAAGCCGCCGCTGCCGTTGGTGCGTGACGACAAGGTGATCGAGGTGGTCTCGCCAGCGGCACAGGATTGTCTAACCG
>JBILFE010000423.1:0-4161 GCA_044351705.1 Luteolibacter sp.
CTCGTTGCCGAAGAAGAAGTAGTGGCCGGAGACGACGAGCACGCCGCGTTGTTTGAGGCGCTCGTAGAGTTGGCGCGAGGTGATAGGCAGGCCGGGAAACCACAGCCACAGAAACAAGGCGCCCTCACTGCGGTGCATGAACCAGGCGAAATCATCGCCGAATTCTTCCAAAGCCGCCTGCCTGGCCAGGCGGCATTTGGCCTCGTAGAACGGCCTCACCACCTCGCGGCTGAGGCGCAGGATTTCGCCGGACTCGAGCAGTGGCAGGATGATTTGCTGGCCGATGTTAGGGTTGGCGAGGCCGATGATGGCGCTCATTGAGCCGAGCGCGCGGATGATGCCGGGAGGGCCGATGACGATGCCGGTGCGGGTGCCGGGCAGGCCGATTTTGGATAGGCTGAGGGTGAGGACGACGTGCTCATCCCAATACGGGGTGGCCTCGGTAAAGATGATGGCTGGAAATGGAGCGCCATAGGCATTGTCGAGGATGAGCGGGATGCCGTGGGTCCTGGCTAACGCGGCGAGGCGCGATACTTCCTCGTCGGTTAGGACGTTGCCGGTGGGATTGGTCGGCCGTGACGCGCAGATCGCGGCGATGTCCGGGGTGATTTCCAATTTATCGAAATCGATATGGTATTTGAATTCATGCGGGCCGGTAGGTTCGATGAGGGGAGTGACGGCGCGGAAGAGATCGCCGGCGGCGCCTTGGTTGGCGTAGCCGATATATTCCGGCACGAGCGGCAGCAGGATTTTGCGGCGGGAGCCGTCTGGCATCGGTCCTGCCAGCAGGTTGAATAGGAAATAGAATGCGGTTTGGCCGCCGCTGGTGACGGCGACGTTGTCCGGGCCGAGGTCCCAGCCGAAGGTGCGGCGCAACAAGCCGGCCACCGCCTCCAGAAAGCGCGGATTGCCGCGCGGCGGGTCATAGGACGTTAGGGCGTGGTCGAGGCCGCCGGGGGTGTCTAACAATTCAAGCAGGCGGGAGTGCCAGACGGCATTGATTTGTGGGATGCGAGCGGGTTGACCGCCGCCGAGCATGAGGATGTCCGGCCCGGCGCTGGCCAAGGCGTGACCGAGGTCGTCCATGAGTTCTTCGATGCCGCTGCCGCAGCCGAGGTGGCGACCGAATTGAGAAAAATTGTCATTCATAAGCGAGTGCGAGTTGACCGGCAGGAATAAGCATCTATGTTGAGGGCCGAAACATCAACCCCCAAGAACCATGTCCATTAAAGTCGGCGATCAAGCACCAGATTTCACCCTTGTGACCAAAACCAGCGAAGGCCCGCAGCTCATCAAATTGAGTGAGCAGATCGGCAGTGCCAACATCGTGCTGCTGTTTGTGCCGATGGCTTTCACCGCCGTATGCACCAAGGAGTTCTGCGATATTTCCTCCGGCATGCAGGATTACGAGGCGTTGGATGCCAAGGTGTTGGGGATTTCCGGGGACAATCCGTTTGCGCAGGCGGCGTGGGCCGCCAAGGAAGGCATCAGCATCCCTTTGCTCAGCGATTACGAGCACGCCGTGGCCAAGGCCTATGGAGTGGCCTACGAGCAATTTCTGCCGGAAGCCAATCTCATCATGGGTGGGGTTGCCAAGCGCTCGGCCTTCGTCATAGACAAGCAGGGCGTGGTTCGCTACGCCGAAGTGCAAAACCATCCGAAAGACCTGCCGGACTTTGATGCCATCAAGGCCACCTTGCGCGCACTCTGAGAGAGCTTGTTACTGAGGATTCCGTAGGATAGACTACAAAAGGTTGGACAGGCAAATAACACCACTGATGCCACTGAAGTCCACTGAGGACACTGATATTTCAATTACTTTGAGTGGATTCAGTGGTTCTCTTTGCTCTCATAAGTTAGATTCTTCATGTATCATTTAAACCAAGGACTGGTCTGTAATTGCCACAGGCCCGCAGTTGCAAGATGCCACAGGTTTTAAAAAAAGGCTTGCCTGTGAGTATAATTCGGCTATTAGGAATTGTTGTGTGCGGCTAGTGCTAGGTATTAATCCGGTGCAGCTCCCCCCCTATCCCGAAACACGCCATGAAAAACCAAGTGCTGCTGGTAGATGACCACAAGCTGTTCAGAAAAGGACTGCGGATGCTGGTGGATTCGTTGGATCAATTCGAGGTTTGCGGTGAAGCCTGCAACGGACTGGAGATGCTGACATTACTGGATCAAGGCCGGCCTGACATCGTGGTGCTGGATATCGCCATGCCCGAGATGGATGGCATGAAAGCGGCGAAGCAAGCCCTGCAAAAATTTCCGGATTTAAAGATTATTACCATCAGCATGTATGGTGACAGGGAGCATTACTTCAAAATGGTGGATGCCGGGGTGAAAGGATTTTTGCTGAAGAATTCGGAGTTTGAGGAAGTGAAAATGGCGCTAGATGCGGTGGTGGTGGGTGGTACCTATTTTTCGCGGGAACTGCTGATGAATCTGGTCAATACCATGAAAGGGGATCGAGAGGACTTGCCCGCGGATTCACCCTTGTCTGAGCGTGAAAAGAAAGTGTTGCTGTTGATTTGCAAAGGGAAGTCGACGCAGGAAATAGCCGTTATTCTGGATTTGAGCAAGCGCACCGTTGACAGCCACCGAGCCAAGATTTTGTCCAAGACCGGGAGTCGCAATACCGCCAGTCTCGTCGCCTATGCGATCGAGGAAAGGCTCATCAAGATGTGATGAGTTGAGGGATATATGGGACGCAAGACCTGGCGGCCATGCGCGACAAATGGCTGCCGCCGCATGCTTGATCACTTAATTCAGCCATGGATGCTTCCCCCCCCCGATCCCCCCCCGCCAACGCCACTGCTCAACCTCCGCCAACTTGAGGTGTTCAGCGTTATCGGGTACGACGGTTACCTCGAGTTGCTCGGCGATTTGATTGTCGAAGTCCCCGCGCGGCTCGATCAACTCCGGGTTTCCATCCAGCAGGGGAAAGCCATCGAACGCAAGGCCATCGCCCATTCCTTGCGCGGAATCCTGGCCTACTTCGGCTGTGCCGACATAAACGTCCGCTTCGCCGCCTTGGAGGAGCTGGAAACCGTCCCGCCGGAACAAGCCGGCGCCATTGATGCGGAACTCCAAACCCTCTGGCAAGACACCCTCGACGCTATCAGGGCCTGGGAAATGGCCAAGCCTGGTTTTGGCCAGGATCGTTAGCTAGCACCACTGTGGTGCGGGCGTCCTCGGACTTCGGTGCCATGGCCAAGTAGAGCTGTTCGGTTGCTGAAGGTTTGCGTCTTTTTTTGAAGCAAAGCGGATTCCAGCCGGGGCCGCGCGGGCTTTTTTTTGCGAATAAATGAAGTTTTTGTGTTGCAAAAGCGCGCCAATAAGCTCCCGTTACGCGTGTCGGCGCGATTGTCCATTGCACTGAAGCAAGCGAAAACCTAAATCCACCCACCTCCGAATCATGCATATTCATCTCCCCGCCATTGAGGCGGCCCCGAAAATCCGACCAAGCAGTGGCTAAACTAAGCTATGGTGGAGGGATGCGGCGGAGTGATAGGAGATCATGGATGTTGGGTCAAGGATGAAGTGGCGAGTGACTCGAATTTGGGCAGACGGAGCGCAAGGCGCAGCACGCAACGGAGCGTAGCGGAGTGGAGTGCGGAGCCTGGAGCGGAGGCTGCCCATTTTCGCCGCGCCGGGGGGCTGGGGTGCTTGGGGTTCTCATGCTGCTTTCGGGCTTGCGGGTGGCGTCTGATAGACCACGGCTGGAGTCAGGTTGCCGAGCTTCTCATGTGGCCTCCAGTTGTTGTAACGGTCGAACCATTCTTCCAGGCTCCCGCGCAAGCCTGGCAGCGTGCCGTGCTCAAACAGGTAGATGCGCTCGTATTTCACGCTCCTCCAAAGCCGTTCAATAAAGACGTTGTCCATCCAGCGCCCCTTGCCGTCCATGCTGATTTTGACTCCCAGATCCGTCAGGCGGCCCGTCCATTCCGCAGAGGTGAACTGGCAGCCCTGGTCGGTATTGAAGATCTCAGGAACCTTGCCGGTGGAGCCCAGCGCCATCTCCAGGGCCTCCAGGCAAAGGTCGGTTCCCATGGTGTTGGAAAGCGCCCAGCCCAGCACCTTGCGCGAATTCCAGTCCATCACCGCGCACAGGTAGGCGTGGCCTCTGGGCATTGGCACGTAGGTGATGTCGGCGCACCATAC
>JBILFE010000424.1:0-4157 GCA_044351705.1 Luteolibacter sp.
CTGCGACCGTCGCATGATTTATGCGGAGGCGAGGAAGCTGTGCCGCACTTGAGTGGCAGCGACGGTCACAGACCGCCGCTACAAGCCGATCGTTCGGAGGCACCCCACTCATGTGGTGCATGTTGAGGAGTCGTGCATGATCGGTGCCGGTGGCGCTCAACCCTGGATTTCCCTCCGCCCGACGACATGAGTGTCGTCGCTCCTATGCTCGGAGCTTGACGAGCCGATCTGGACGCTGCCCTGGGACGGATGCGGACGGGATAGTCCTTGCCGGCGGGCAAGCAAACTGTTGGAATCTATCCACGATTCCGACGGCATGCAGCCCTTCCGCCGGGACCGTAAACGCTCGCCCCCATGTCCGACGCCACCCCTGATCAAATCACCGCCTTCATCGAACGTTGGGAACACTCCGGTGCTGCCGAGAGGGCGAACTATACAAGCGGCGGTCTGCGACCGTCGCGTGATTTAAGCGGAGGCGGAGAAACGGTGCCGCACTTGAGTGGCAGCGACGGTCACAGACCGCCGCTACAATCGTTCGAACAGCAACTTCTCACCCGCCTCGTCGCCCTCAACCACGAACGGGCGGCGGAAGAAAAGCGCGGATTGATCCGCTGGTTGCGTCCCGACTATCAAGCCCCCGGCGCATCCAGCGACGGTCACAGACCGCCGCTACAAACCGAAATCACCCTTACCGACGACGAGGAACCGATCCCGACCATCGCCGCGGCCCTCGCTTGGCCCGAAACCATGGCCGAACAAGTGGTGGCGGTGCGCAAGTTGCTCACTTCCGTCGGCCCGGACTCCGAACGCCTCGCCGCCTGTTTCGGCCGCAAGTCCCACAAGCGCAGCGCTCAAATCACCGCCATCCTCGACACCCTCAAGGCGCTGGGGCACATCAACTGAATTTGGTTAAGTTAGAACACGCCATGAAACCCGACAAGAAGCTTCAGATCCGCAACAGCACTGCCGAGTTTTTGATTTTCACCCGGCAGGCGGGCGAGGATGGCATTGAGGTCCGCGTGGAGAACAAGACTTTGACCGGCACATCAGGAAAGCGTTAGTGGAAGGCACGGACTCGCCATGAGCAAATAAGGCCGGTCCCATCCCCCTTGTCCTCCTGCTCTGGGCCCTGCCACTAGCACTCTATCAGGTGATGACGTCCATCGCCTGGTTTCGTTAGTGCAGGGCGGTTGACTCCCGGTGCTGGGCATGGCATCGTCTCGTCGTGAAGCACAAGCCCAACAAGCCTCATGCAAAAGCTTTGCACACTCCAATTCCGGAGCTGAAGAATGCGCTGATCATGCCAGAGAGAAAGCGGTGCGGAGGATCCAACCGCCATATGAAGCCGCGTAGAGAGACGGCGGCGGATTATGCGCGGGCTATCAAAGCTGCCGCACATACATGGTAATGTGGTCCGTCCTACAGAGCGTCAGTGATGGCTGGATTTTTCCTCAAAAATTGTAGCGGCGGTCTGCGACCGTCGCATGATTTAAGCGGAGGCGAAGAAAACGGTGCCGCACTTGAGTGGCAGCGACGGTCACAGACCGCCGCTACAAGCTGATCGTTCGGAGGCACCACACTCTTGTGGTGCATGTGGAGGAATCGCTCATGATCGGTGCCGGTGGCGCTCGACCCTGGATTTCCCTACGCCCGACGACATGAGTGTCGTCGCTCCTACGCCCTGAGCTTGACGATGCTCACTGGTCGGCGGGGGCCGCAGGAGCAGGAGCAGGAGCAGGAGCAGGAGCAGGAGCAGGAGCAGGCGCAGGTTCTGGGGCCGGTGCAGGCTCAGGCAGGGTCGGAGAGGCAGGCGCTGCGGGTGCGGCAGGTGCCGGTGCTGGCTCAGGCAAGGTTGGAGAGGCAGGCGCAGCGGGTGCGGCCGGTACGGGCGCCGGCTCAGGCAGGGTCGGAGTGGCAGGCGCGGGGGGAGTGGCGGGTGCGGGTGCCGGCTCAGGCAGGGCTGGAGTGACCGGCGCGGCGACCGGCGGAGGAACCACGGGTTTGTCGGTCGTGGATTTTTCTGCCGCGGCCGGTGGCTTTGAATCTTTGGTGAGGCCTTTTTGCTTGTTTTGGTGGCCGATTAAAATCGCCAGAGTGAGGCTCAGGATAAAGAACAAGGAGCCCAGATAGACGGTGCCGCGTTGGAGCACGTTGGTGGTGCGTGCGCCAAACACCTGGTCGGTCACGCTGGCACCGAAGGCGGCTCCAAGACCCTCCTGTTTTGGCCGCTGCATCAAAATGAGCAAGGTCATCAGCAGACAAACAAGAACGAAGACCACCAACAGGAGGTTGATGATGATGGGAAGCCATTCAATCGCAGCTAGAATCATGGGGCGGCGAAACTACGCGGCAATTCCTAGCTTGTAAAGCAAGGACTTTGGGGAATTATCACGCCGGCCGCAATTGCCATGGTTTGGCGCTTGATCCGGCGGCGTTTCCCAGACCATCGTCGTGGCAGCCGATGAAAGAATTGTTTGCGGAACTCGAACGCTGGGGGTCGGACGTGATCTTTGGGCGCGCCAGGGGCTTCCGTGCCGCGGTCATGCGCGTTTTCATGCGCACGCTGTCGGGGGTTTACCGCCTCCTCGTGCAAACCCGCCTGTGGCTCTTCCGCAACGCCTGGATCCGCCAACACCACCTCGGCACCCTCGTCGTTTCCATCGGCAATATCACCGTCGGCGGCACCGGCAAAACCCCGGTCGTTGAATTGTTAGCCAGAGCGTTGCGCGACCGCGGCCGCCATGTCGCCATTCTTTCCCGTGGCTACAAAAGCCGCAAACTCGAACATCCTCAGCACTGGACCGGCCCGCATGGGCAAGCGATCCCGCCCGAGGCCTTGCCGAAAATCGTTTCCACCGGCAGCAAGCTGTTGCTTTCCTCCAAATACGCCGGTGATGAACCCTACATGTTGGCGCGCAACCTCTCCGGCGTCGCCGTCATCGTGGACAAAGACCGCGTCAAAGGCGGGCGCTTCGCCGTGAGCCAACTCGGAGCAGACACCCTTTTGCTGGACGACGGCATGCAGTATCTGCGCCTCGCCCATGCCATTGATATTGTGCTCGTCGACGCCCGCGAGCCGTTTGGCACCGAGGCCTTGTTGCCGCGCGGCACCCTGCGCGAACCGCCGCGCAACCTCCGCCGCGCCAGTTACATCATGATCACCAAGTGCGACGGCTCGTCCAATGAGACCCTCGTCTCCCGCTTGCGCCGCTACAACCGCACCGCGGCCATCGTCGAGTGCACCCACGGCCCGATCCATCTCGAAAATCTCTTCACCGGCGAGCGCCAGCCACTCGCGTTCCTCAAAGACAAATGGGTGGCCGCCATCAGCGGCATCGCCGTGCCGGAAAACTTCGAACGCGCCTTGGAAAAACTCGGCGCCCGCGTCGAAATCCGCCGCCACTTCCCCGACCACCATCGGTTTCCGCGCAAGGAAATCAATAAATTCATGCAGCGCTGCGTCGAGCGCGATATGGAACTGATCCTGACCACGGAAAAAGACGCGGTCCGCTTCCCGCGGCCCTCGGAGTTGGATGTGCCGGTGTATTTCCTGCGCATCGAAGTGAAAATCCTCAACGGTCATGCGGCCTGGGAAGATTTGTTAGATCGACTCAGCCATCCGCCTCCGGCCTTTGAGCCGGTGCTGCGCCACCGCGATGCCTACCGGCCATGACCGCGGCGGATGGTTGTTTCCCCGCAAGGCTCACGGGTTTGGCAGCACCTCCAAGCGGACGAAGATGCGAGTGGATCCCTCAGGCAGGCTGTATTCAACGCAATTGTCCTTGTTCTCCACGCTCCCACTCGGTGCGATCTCCCAATGGATGAGGTCGGTGGAGGTTTTGACGCCGTATGAGGCATTGGCAGCGGGGTTGCGTGGCCAGGTGATCTTGCCTGCCGCAAACGCCGGGGTCTGGGTGAAGCCGCAGCCGGATTCACCCATGAAAAATTCGACCCCATTGGCCACACCGTCGTGGTCATGATCGTCGTCCGCCGCCTGTCCGGGGGCCTTGTCAGACAGCCAGGCGGCATAACTCAAGCCGGCCGCAGCAAGCGTGAAAGCGGTGTTAGAAAAGGGTATATCCGGGGCGATGGAGTTGCTGCTTTGGTCGCCGGTGCCATCTTCCATGAGCCAATTGGAGGTGTTGCCGATGGTCGTG
>JBILFE010000425.1:0-4145 GCA_044351705.1 Luteolibacter sp.
CTTGATCATTTACGGAAAAACCGAGCTTGGCTACAAGGCGATCATCAACGGCAGCCACAGCGGTTTGTTGTTCGCCAACGAGGTGTTTCAAAAAATGCAGCCCGGCGAATGCCTCAAAGGCTACATCGCCGCAGTGCGCCCGGATGGCAAAATCGACCTGACCCTCCACCCACCGGGGCGCTTCCGGGTGGATGACTTGGAAACCCGGATCCTCGCCGAGCTTGAGGCCCGCGGCGGGTATTGGGCACTCGCTGACAGCAGTTCCGCAGAGGAAATCCATCGCGAACTCGGAGTGAGCAAGCGCACCTTCAAGCAGGCCACCGGCGCCTTGCTGCGCAAACGCAAGATCATGATCGCCGACAGTGGGATCCGCCTGGTGCCATGAGGGTGTGTCGCTGCGCGGCACGGTGGTTCGGTTGCCGCTGCGCGGCACGGTGGTTCGGTGTTTCGGTAAATCGGTAAATCGGTAAATCGGTATATCGGTATATCGGTAAATCGGTATATCGGTATATCGGTATATCGGTATATCGGTATATCGGTATATCGGTAAGAAAGAAGCGAAAGATCCGGAGCGAAGCGACTGACCCTTTCTCTCTTACCGAAACACCGAAACACCGAAACACCGAAACACCGAAACAAGCCCGGATCAGGAAATCTGAATCTGTTGGATCGTCACTGCGGATGCGGACACCTGCATCGCATGGGTGCCGCCCATGACTAATGGCAGGTTTGGCCGGTCGTGGCCAGCGGGAAAGCCGAAAGCGACCGGATAGAGATAGGGCTCCACTGCCGCGTGGATGATTTCATAGGCGGTCTGGCCAAACGCTGTTTCGCCATCCTTCATGCCGGTGAAATGCCCGGCGATCAAGCCGGAGATCTGCTCCAACACGCCTCCGGCCTTGAGGTTTTGCAGCATCCGGTCGAGATGATAGTGGTGCTCGCCAATGTCCTCGATGAAGAGGATTCTGCCGGCCGGTTGGATGTCCATCGGGGTGCCGCGCAGGCTCTGCATGATGGACAGATTGCCGCCGGTTAGAATGCCGGTCGCCTCGCCGCTCCGGTTCAGCGCGTGTGCGGGCAGGACATACGCGTGCGGCTTGCCACCTAACAAATCAAGCAGGCGCAGGAAATCTTCTGTGGGCAGGCCATCCTTTTCGAACCAGGCGGTCATGACGCCATGGACCGAGGCGAGGCTGTGACGCGCAAGGAAGGCGTGAAAAACCGTGATGTCGCTGAAGCCGACCAGCCATTTGGGATGCTTGAGAAAGTCCGTCCAGTCCAGCAGCAGGTGCGTCCGCAGGCAGCCGTAGCCGCCGCGGGCGCAAAAGATCGCCTTGATGGCGGGATCATCCAGCGCCTGCTGCATGTCGGCGGCCCGCGCCGTGTCGGTTCCGGCAAACACCCCCTCGGCGTCGAAGGCATGCTGTCCGATTGTCACCCCGAATCCGTGATGCCGGAGCAGCTCGGCCCCGCGCTCCACCACCACGCGGTCGATCTTGCCCGCCGGAGCGACGATGGCAACCGGATCGCCGGGTGATAGATAGGGAGGCAATGTCATGCGGTGGCACCATCATGGCGGGGGTGCCGCGCGCTGTCAATCCGGCGCTGGCGAGCGGGTGGGGTGCTCAGGAGACGACCCCGAGTAAACCGGCGATGGCGCAAATGATGGTTAGAATGGCGGCGATGAGCGATTCGCCCGCGACAAAACCGGAGGCCAGCGGGATGTTGAACATGTCCGCTTGCGGGCGGTTGCGCCGCGTCCAGTACCAGGCGATGAGCGCGCCGATGACAAAGCCGAGGCTGTTGGAAAAATCCACCACCATGCCAAGGCCGAGTCCCATGGCGGTTGGGAGGAAGCGTCTAACCGCCGGAATGAAGACATGCACGAGCGGCAATGCGATGCCCATGAATGATCCCACCAACACCGCATACAGCGCGCTCGCCGGCAGGTTGCCCACGCCACCGGCCAACAGATCGGCCATGGCCTTCCATGACGAAGCGCCGGGCATCGGGAATTTCCGGCTGAGGGTTTCCAAGTCCGGTGCCAGCGCATACCATGCCGGCACGATCGCCAGCGTGCCGAAAAAGATCCCGTAGAATTGCGCCAGGAATTGCTTGCGTGGATTGGCACCCAGCAGATAGCCGCTCTTCAGGTCGGTTAGAAGATCGGCGGCGCTGCCGGCGGCGGCGGCGGTGGTGCCGGCGGCCATCAGGTTGATGACGGTGTTGTTGCGGGCCAGCATGGCATAGACGAGTTGGGTCACCTTGCCCATGGCGCCGACCGGGGTGGTGTCGGTTTCGCCGGTGGCGCGGCAGGCCACCAGCGCCAGGAAAAACGTCATCACCACGGCAAACAAACCGAGACCGGGATGCACCCCGAAGGCCAGCTTCATCAACACGACCAGCGCAAGGCTGATAGGGATGAGCCCGATCCACAACCAACTGGACGGGACTTCGATGCGGCTCGCCGGGGAGGCGTCAGCGGTGCCGCCGCGCTCGATGCGCAGCGCCCGCAGCAAGGTGCGCCATTGCAGCGCGAAGGCCGTCAGACTCGAAAACACCATCAGCGCGGTGCCGCCCCACACCCCCCAGCGGCGCGGCACCAACTCCATGTGGCCCTTTGCCAAAATCGAAAAGTGCCAACCGGCATCGCCGGCGTGGGCCAGATCCGAGCCGAGCAGCATCGGTGTTAGAACATAATACAAAACAAACGATCCCAACAACATGGACAGCGCGTTGCGCAGGCCGATGATCATGCCCGCGCCGATCATGAGCACACCGGGCTCGAAGCCCAGCCCGACCATCGAGTACCCGGCGGGGAGACCGGCGCTCTTGAGCGGGATGATTTCCGGCAGCGGGATGGCCTTGCGGATGGCATGGGCCATGGTTCCGAGCGGATTGTTGGAAAAGGTGGCGGCGACTTGCTCGGCGCTTTTGAGCATGCCGATGACCCCGCCGATGACCATGCCGGCGATGAGGATGTAGGCCTTGCGCATGGCCTCCTTGCCTTCGCTGTAGAGACTGCGGAGGGTTTCCGCGGCGGCGATGCCGCTGGGAAACGGCAGTTGCTCATGATTGATCATCTGCCGCTTCATCGGAATGGCCAGAAACACCCCCAGCGCCGCCGTGAAAAACACCATCCCGGTGACCACCCACCACGGTTGGTGATGGCCTTCCACCAGCAGCAGCGCCGCAAACGCGCTGCCGACCGTGCCGCCGGTGGAATAGCCCGCAGCCGAAGCGGTGCTCTGCATGCAGTTGTTTTCCAACAATGACATCTGCGACAAGCGGCCGCCGGTCAGGCCGCGCAGCACATTCCACAGCACATAGGACATCACGCACGCGGTGATCGCCACCCCGAATGCCCAGCCGAGCTTGAGCGTGGTGTACAGGTTGGAAATGGACAGGAACATGCCTAACAACCCGCCGGTGACCACGGCGCGCCAGGTGAGTTGCCGCTGGTTGTCACCTTGATAGACATGCGTCAGCCAATGCAGGTCGCGCTGCTCCGGAGTCATCGGGGCGGGGGAGTCGTCGGTCTCGGTGGCAGGCGGCATCAGGGGGCTTTGGGATTAGGGATTTTGAGCACTCGGCGGTTGGGTGAGCCGGGCGCAACAAGCATTCACCCATGCGTGGTCACGCCGCACCGTATGACGATCTGTTCAAAATTGCGATACCGGTTTTGGCATGCTACTGCGGTTAACAAGCCACTGCCTTGTGATGTATTTTTGTTGGGACATCCTGTGGTCCGATCGGACATCAGGATGTCCCAACAGGGCAGGCATGGAGTGAAGGCCGGCTGATTCGCCGGACCGGTTTTTCGGCAAATGGCACGCAAACAGGTTTAGTGATAGGTACGGGGGCGCTGAGAGATTGGCATTGAAGGAAGGGGCGCAAGTGCGCATAGGATGTGGCCGTGAACGCCGCGCTTGACACCCTGATGCTTGCCTTCTCCGGCGAGGAGGGGCTGGCTGTGCCCGCCAGCGCCATGTTTCTGGGCGCGCAGCCGCATCCGGCGTTGGCCCGGTGGCCGGATCTGAGCGGATGGCAGCCATACAAACCACACGCCGCAGCCTGGGACGCTGCCGGCTTTGCCCGGGTGGAAACACCGGCGGGACGATTCCCGCTGGTGCTGGTGCTGCCGG
>JBILFE010000427.1:0-4140 GCA_044351705.1 Luteolibacter sp.
CTGGCGTTTCTGCCGGCCCTGCCATTTTTATTCATGGAATTGTTCGTGGGCTTTGTGCAGGCACTGGTATTCATGCTGCTCACCGTCGTATTCCTGCGGCTCATCTGCGAACACACTGGAGACGAGCCGCACTGACCCTCTCAACGCTTGGACCATGCTGGATCGTGGCAAGCGCCTGAAACCAACACCAACCAAACAACCAACCATCATGATGACCCTCATCCCCATGCTTGCTGAAGCCGTTAGTGGCCTCACCGGTAATATCCACATCGCTGGTGCCGCGCTCGGCGCCGGCCTCGGCATCGGCATCCTCGGCTCCAAGGCTGCGGAAGCCACCGGCCGCAATCCGGGGGCCTCCACCCCGATTCTAGTCAATGCGATTATTTTTGCCGCCTTGGCCGAAGGGGTGTTCATCCTTGCTGCCTTTGCCATCAAGTAAGCCCTCAAGTATTCTATCCGCCGGGGCTGGCCCGACCCCAGCCCCGGCGGTTAACTCCTGGTTTTTCCATAGTATTTTTCCACGCTACCCGCCATGTTCACGCTCATTGCTCTAGCCGCCGAGTCCCAGGACAACGTCGTTTCCGAGATGCTCGGCAAGTTCGGTGTCAATTGGCCCTATTTCATCGCCAGTTGCATCAACTTTCTGCTGGTGTTGTGGGTCCTCAGGCGGTTTGCCTTCGGGCCGATCCAGGCGATGCTGGAACAACGCCGTGAACGCATCGCCGAGGGCGAGGAAAAACTCAAGCTCATTGAAAAACAACTCGCCGAATCCGAGCGGACGACCGCCGCCGCCATCGCCAAGGCCCACGACGAAGCGGTGCGCATGATCAACGATGCCAAGTTGGGTGCCGCCGCCTTCTCCGAACAGAAGGCCCAGGAGGCCATTGCCCAGGCCCAACAAATCCTGGTCAAGGCGGAAGCCGCCGCCAAGGCCGACCGCGAGCGCCTCAGCATCGAGTTGAAACGCGAATTCGGCCGCCTGGTGGCGGCGACCACCACGCAGGCGACAGGGAAGATACTCACCGCCGACGACCAGCGCCACATCAACGAAACGGCGCTGGCTGAAGTGGAGGCGTGAATCACTGTTAGTTCCTTTACGCCGCCATGAAGATTTCAAAAACCGCCGCCGCCAATGCCCGCCGCTTGTTTGGCTTATGCCAGACCGGCGCGCGGATGGACGCCGCGAAGTTGCGCCTGGTGGTGGGCCGCCTGGTGGAGGCCAAGCCGCGTGATTACGCCGCCCTGCTTGCCGCGCTGCACCGCTTGGTCCGGTTAGAAAGCGAGCGCCGCATGGTCACGGTGGAAAGCGCCGTGGAGATGGATGAGGCCAGCCGGCAGCGGGTGCTGGCCGGTCTGACAAAAAAATACGGGCCGGACCTTGTGATGGACTATCAAGTCAACCCCACCCTGCTCGGCGGCATGCGCATCCGGGTGGGCTACGATGTTATTGACGGCTCCATCAAGGGGCGTCTCGACCGCTTCACCCATTCACTTTGATTTATCCAACAACTGGCTGACAATCGACCCCATCCCCCTAGCAACCTTGTCTCATGAGCAGCATCCTCCAGGAACTCGAACAACAAATCGCCGGCATCACCCGGTCGGTCGAAAAATCCAACGTCGGCATGGTCCGCCAAGTCGGTGATGGCGTCGCCAAAGTGGAAGGCCTATCCGACGTGATGCTCAATGAAATGATTGATTTCGGCGGCGGCGTCACCGGCATGGCACTCAATCTCGAAGAAAGCGAGGTGGGGGTGGTCCTGCTCGGCAACTATGCCGCCGTCAAGGCCGGCCACGAGTGCCGCACCACCGGCAAATTGCTGTCGGTGCCGGTGGGTGAGGCGCTGCTTGGCCGGGTTGTCAACGCCCTCGGCGAACCCATTGACGGCAAGGGGGAAATCACCGCGGCGGCGTTCTATCCGATGGAAAAAATCGCGCCAGGCATCATCAAGCGCAAATCGGTGTCGGTGCCGGTGCAGACAGGCATCATGGCGATAGACGCGATGATACCGATTGGCCGTGGCCAGCGTGAACTCATCATTGGCGACCGCTCCACGGGCAAGACCACCATTGCGGTGGACACCATTATTTCGCAAGCCCAACAAAACAAGGCGGCGGAGCAGGGCAAGCTGCAGAACCACAAGCCGCTGTATTGCATCTACGTCGCCATCGGGCAGAAGCTCTCCAACGTCGCCCGCACCCAGAAGATTCTCGAAGACGCCGGGGCGATGGAATACACCACAATAGTGTCGGCTTCAGCGTCGGATGCCGCGGCGATGCAGTATCTTGCGCCGTATGCGGGTTGCGCGATTGCGGAGTATCTGATGGACAAGGGGCGGGATTGTTTGATCGTGTTCGATGACCTGTCCAAGCATGCGGTGGCGTATCGTCAGGTGTCGTTGATTCTGCGGCGTCCGTCCGGGCGCGAAGCCTATCCGGGTGACGTGTTCTATCTGCATTCGCGGCTGCTCGAACGCTCCGCCCGTCTATCCAAGGCGGCGGGGGACGGATCGCTCACCGCCTTGCCGATCATCGAGACGCAGGCGGGGGATGTCTCCGCCTACATTCCGACCAACGTCATCTCCATCACCGACGGGCAGATATTCCTCGAGACCGACCTTTTCTATCAGGGGGTGCGGCCCGCCATCTCGGTGGGTCTGTCGGTTTCGCGGGTCGGGTCCGCGGCGCAGACCCGAACCATCAAATTCGTGGCCGGCACCACCAAGCTCGACCTGGCGCAATATCGTGAGCTGCAGGCCTTTGCCCAGTTTGGTTCCGATTTGGATGCGTCCACCAAGAAGAAACTCGAGCGCGGGGCGCGCATTGTCGAACTTTTCAAACAAAACCAATACAGTCCGCTGGCCATGGAGATGGAATGCATCCATCTGTTTGCCATGCAAAACGGCTACTTCGATGACGTCCGCGTCGCGGATGTGCGGCGGTTCCAAGCGGGGCTGGGCGAATTTTTCAACACCCGCAAGAGTGATCTGCTCGACAAGATCCGCAACGAAAAACCGGACCTCAAGAAGGATGTTGCCATGGTCGAGGCGATCAAACAAGGCATCGAAGACTTCAAGCTGGGATGGAAATGATATTAGATGTTAGATGTGATTTGTTAAAGGTTATTAGATGAACACCTGGCACCTGCAAATGACTCTTTACCAATAACCTAAAACCCATAACCCTTAACTCTCCTCCCCCCCCAATGGCCAACCTCCGCGACATCCGCCGCCGCATCAAGTCGGTTAAAAACACCGCGCAAATCACCCGCGCGATGCAGCTTGTCGCCGCAGCCAAGATGAAGAAGGCGCAGGATCAGGCGTTGGCCGGCCGGGCCTATTCCAAGCATCTGCTGCAGGTGCTGTTTGACATCCGCAAGAACTTCGGGCAGCAGGAACATCCCTTTCTTGAGCGCCGTTCTGGGAGCCGTGAATTGGTGCTGGTGATCTCGACGGATAAAGGTCTGTGTGGCCCGATCAACACCAACCTCGCCCGCAAAATCATGGCGCACACATCGCCGCAGGCGGAGTTTGTCACGGTCGGGCGCAAGCTGCGCATGCTGTGCGAAAAGCTCGGCAAAAAGGTCATTGCGGATTTCACCGTCAAGGATCCGGTGCCATTTGCCGCCACCCGCCCGATCGCCAAATTTGTCGGCAAGCAGTTCCTGGATGGCAATTACGACAAGGTCTCGATTGCCTTCACGAATTTTTACAACACCCTGCGGCAGGAGCCCAAGGTGGTGACCTTGTTGCCGCTGCAAGGGCACCTAGCCGAAGAAGACCAGGCCTTTGAAATGATTGGAGGGGGATTCTCCATGGAGGCCCACATGCATGATCCGGATCGTGACTTTGAGTTTGAACCGAGTCCAACCGAGGTGCTGGAAACCATCCTGCCGCTCTATCTCAACTATGAGGTGTTTCAAGCCCACCTTGAGGCGCGGGCGTCGGAACATTCCGCCCGCATGGTGGCAATGAAATCCGCCACCGACAACGCCAAGAAGTTCATCAAGGAACTCACCCTCGAATACAACAAACTGCGCCAAGGTGCCATCACCTCCGAACTCCTCGAAATCACCACCGCCATGAAGGCGATGGAATGACCGATCCTTCGATCCTATATACGCCCCTTACTTTCATGAAT
>JBILFE010000426.1:0-4140 GCA_044351705.1 Luteolibacter sp.
CTCAGGGACTTCTCTATCACATAGCCGGTGAAGAACTCCAGCGCCTTTTCATTCCCCATGTAACGGGCGATGCCGAAGTTGAAGATCATCGCCATCACCACCCACACGGCGGTCCAGGTGAGGGATTCCTTGAGAGTTACGAGATGCGCCTTGCGATGGAACACGCCCAAATCAAGCGCGAGCATGATGAGCACGAATCCATTGAAGCCAATCCAGAGCCAGAGGTTATGGTTCACGGTGTGATGATGCACCAATTTTGCCAATTCTTCCAATACGAAATTTCACATGACCGCTTCCTGCCGAAGCCGGGCTTGATAAACATGATTGTCATTCATGGGTCGAGATTCGGTTCACGCGGGCAAGCAGGCGGCGCAAGCGGATGCGGTTGTAGCGTTGGGCGATGATGCACGGCAGGTTGGCAAGGATGACATAAGCAACGATCACCAGATTCCCCCACCACGGGTTCCAGAGGAAAAAGATTGGAACAAACAAAAACGCGCAGCCATGACATAACTCCCCACGGCGGGTCTCCCGGATGAATTCTTGCAGGTATCGCTCATCCCTCGCCGCCAGCTCGTTCTTGGCAAAACCACCGCCGAACCAGCGGGCGCCGTCCGGAAGAAGATCCTTCCAATGCTTGACGCCGAACCCGCGCTCGTAAAATCCGCGCGTTTCAAAATGGAACGGGCGATCCGGCGCGTCGAACCATGCCGCTGGCATGCGGATGAATCCCCATGCCAGCGCAATCTGGATGACGGGCCAAAGCGTGACATTGAGGCTCACGATCCAGATCAATGGAAGTTCAAGCGGCATGGATCACACGTCCTTTCCATGTCACGTTTCTCCCCGCTTTCATGGCCGACCATGTGAACACACCGAAGAAGAACAGCAGCGGCACCGGATAGAACAGCAACAGCGGCAACCCGAATGATCCGAGCCTCCTGCCGATCCAGGCGACCTGCGACGAACACAACACGCAGGCAGGGCCCCACACATGCCAATCCGCTGTTAGAAATCCGGCCAGTGGTGCCAGCAGCAGGCCTGCCATCCAGGCGATGACCAGTAGCAGGGAGGCGGGTGGCGTTCCAGCCGCGCCTGCGGCAAATCCCTTGCTCCAGCCATGAACCAATGCCCGCAGTCCATCCGGATACATGCGGAAGCAAACCAGCCCTTTGCCGGTCAGACTGCACAGCTGGATTCCCGCAGCCCGGAAGTGCTCCGCCAGTTGGAAGTTTTCGAGGATGTGGCCGCGCACCGATTCGTGGCCGCCCGCCTGCTCATAGTGGTGCCTCCTCACTAACAAAAACTGGCCGGCCAAGCCGCGTGGTACGGTGCCCGCAGCCATGCTCAGATTTAAAAACAACGAGAGATCCTCGTAGGTTTTCCGCACCGCATGATAGGGCACGACGCAAAGCGCGCCGTCGTGCCGGATCGCAAGCAGGCGTTGGAGGGCGCCGGGTTCCAACCAAGTGTCCGCATCCATGAACAGCAAGCGCTCGCAGCGTGCCGCCAGCGCTCCCTGATGGCAGGCCCAGGTTTTTCCGCGCCAGCCCTCCGGCAGCGTCCGCGAAGGGATCACCGTGGCCCCCATCTCACGGGCGATTGCGGCGGTGTTGTCGGTTGAACCGTCGTCCACCACCAAAATCTCACACGGTTGCGGCGATTGATTGGCGAGGGATTCCAACAGTTTTGGCAGGTTGTGCGCCTCGTTGCGTGCCGGGATGATGATGCTGGTATCCATCGGATGGTGGGGACCCGGAGTGATGTCTGGCCTGCGGAAACGCGCGGCGAGAATCCATCCGGTCATCCACAGTGCCATGCATAAGAAGATCATCGTCGATCCCAGGCTACGATGTTTTTGGCGACATTTTGGCCGCAGAGCACGACCATCGGCATGCCGCCACCGGGATTGACCGAGCCTCCCACGAAGAAGAGATTCGGATAGATCGTGCTTTGCTTAGGTGCCTTGAACGCGAGGTTCTTGAAGCGGTCGCTGACAACCCCGTAGATGGAGCCCTTGTTGGAATAATACTGCTCGCGGATGTCGTGCGGCGTCCAGCAATGCTCGAAGACCACATGCTGGCGCAGGTCCTTGAGGCCCATGCGCTCCAGCTTGTCGATGACGCGCTCCTTGAAGGCCATGTAATCATCGCGCGTGAGCGGATGCTCGTCATCGATGTGCGGGATGTGGGGCAGGATTTTCAAACCGTCGCATCCGTCGGGAGCCACGGTGGGGTCGGTCCTGGAGGCGGCAACCAGATAGATCGTGGGGTCGGGCGGGAGTTGGCGTTTGCGGAAGACCGTGTGGAAATGCTCGCGCTGGTGGTCGGAGAAAAAAAAGTTGTGATGCGCCAGTTGCGGATATTTGCAATCCAAGCCGAGCTCCAGCACCAGACCGGAGCATGCCGGCTCGAATTTTTCGAGTCCTTTCATCAGCGCTTCATCCTCATGCAGCAGTTTTTCATAAGCCGGGATGACTTCCATGTTGGAGACGATGATGTCAGCGCGATGACGGCTCCCATCTGCGGTCACGATGCCGGTGACGCGCCCGTCCTGTTTGGTAACCTCCACGACTTCGCTGTTAAGGCGGACCGATACGCCGAGTTCGTCCATGAGGCGCTGCAAGCCCAGGGCGATATGATACAAGCCGCCGTCCACATACCACAGATCATAACGGAACTGGATGGTGGCCATGCAGTTCATGAACGCCGGCGAGTGATAGGCCGAGGAGCCGACATATTTGATGAAGTAATCGAAGATGTCCTGCATGTGGCGAGTCTTGAGGTGGCGGCTCACCCCGCCGTGCATGGTGCGGAACAAGTCGAACTTGAGGAACTTTGCCAGGCCGTAAAACTTTCTGAAGTCCGCCGCAGTGTCGAGGCCCTGTTCGAAATAGCCGGCATTGACCAAGTCGTAGAGGTCGGCTGAATACTTGAGGAAGCGCCGCACGTTTGCAGGGTCTTCGCCCACCTTGCGGGCTTGCTCGGCCATCCGCTCGGGGTCGGGATCCAGATCCACCACCGTGCCATCCTCGAAAAAATTCCGCCAGTGCGGGCGCACCGTGCGGATCGGGATATAGTCGCACAGGTTGCGGCCGGAGCGTTGGAACAAGCGCTCGAAGATGTGGGGCAGGGTGAGAATGGATGGGCCGAGGTCAAAGGTATAACCCTGTTGCTTGAGCACGTTGAGTTTGCCGCCGATCCGCGGGTTTTTCTCATGAATCGTGACATCATATCCTTCCTGCGCCAGCGAGATGGCCGCGGACAATCCCCCCAGACCCGAGCCGATGACAATGACGGTTTTTTTGCTCATGATGTTTGGCCTATTTTCCCCCGAGGCGGTTGAGGCCTTCCTTGGCCACGTGATCCGCGGGGTGTATGGTGAGGGCTTTTCGATAATACGTCTCCGCCTCGGTCTTTTGTCCCAGCGATTCGTTTGAGCGCGCGATGAAGGTCAGGCAACTGCTGTATCCCCAGCGTGGCTCGAACTCCTTCGCGGGTTGCTTCGCTTCGGCATTGTACAACTTCTCCGCGGCCAGCAGGGTGTTGAGTGCCTCGCGTCTGGCGGCGGCATCTTTGGCGGTGTGAAACTGCCCGGTCCCTAACAAATAGCGGACGCGGGGATTCGCCGGGCCGAATTTCAATGCTTGTTGCTGATGGTTCTGGACACTCGGGCCGTAGCGGATGGCTCGCAGGATGCTTGCCTTGATTTTCATGCCGTAAAGCGTGCCGAGCAAGGCGTGGGATTCGGCGTGGCCCGGATCGAGTTTCACGGCCTTTTCCAGCGCGGCGGCGGCGGCGTCCATCGCGATGGCGGCCGTCTTCGGATCCGCTTGGTTTTCCAACCACAGCATGCGGTGGAACAAAGCCGTGCCTAGCCAGTAATGATTCACGGCGGATGTTGGATTGGCAGCGGTCGCCTGTTGGAACAACTCTGCGGCCTTGCCGAAGCGGGTGCCGTCCCACGCCTGATAGGCCGTGTTAAACTCCGCGGCGCCGGCGGCGGCGAGCATGCCCCCCGCCGGATCCGCGCGGACAAGAACCGCGCTTGCCAATAGGAAGAGGATTGTCTTTCGAATCATGAGTTGACCGCAGAATAGACCAGCGGCAGAATTGCACAAAGACAAAATGGATTTCACGG
>JBILFE010000428.1:0-4119 GCA_044351705.1 Luteolibacter sp.
AATGGTATGCGCAAAGCCTCTTTCATCGGCTTTTCATTCACATACGACGGTCATAGACCGCCGCTACAATTCCATGGTGACCCGTTTCTAACCCGTAAATGAAATTCTGCTCACAGGGGTAATTTGCGGTCGGCCGAGGCCGTCCCCGACACGATCCACGCAGCACATTTCAACTTTCTGCTTTCCGCGTTCAACTTTTCTTGAGCCGCATGCATCTGGTATTTCTCAATCAATACTATCCGCCGGATGCGGCGCCGACCGGGGTGATGCTGGAGGGATTGGTGCAGGGGTTGGTGGATGCGGGGCACGAAGTGACGGTGCTGTGCGCTGCGGGTGGCTACGCGGAGGCCGGGGCCGGGACCGGTGTTTCGGAAAACCGGTGTTTCAGTGAATCGGTTGGATCCGAAACACCGAATGAAATTTCCGAAACACCGAAACACCGAAACACCGCATCACCGAGCATCCACCGCATCCGGGCGTCCCGCTTCGGGCGCGGCACATTCCATGGTAAATTATTAGATTACCTGTCATATTACCTGGGAACGGGATGGAAATTGTTAACAATGGGCCCGCGGCCCGACCGGATTGTGGCACTGACGACGCCGCCGTATCTTTCGGTGCTGGCACGCCTGGTATCGAAAGTCCGGGGCGCGGACCACGCACACTGGGTGATGGATTTGTATCCGGATGTGATGGTCGCCCATGGCATTGTGGCGGAGAACGGCCTGATCTATCGGATATTGGCGGGTTTGGCACGCTGGGGGTTCGGTGGCACACGCTGTGCGGCGGTGGTGACACTCGGTCCGGACATGGCGGAGCGGGTGGGCAGATATGTCAAACAGAGGCAACATAACACCACGGTCACCTGGGTGCCGCTGTGGGGTGCTGAGGTGGATAGGCCGATCGGTACGAACGTCGAACATCGAACATCGAACGTCGAACATCGAACATCGACCCCTCTTTACTCCGCCCGCGCTTTGGCATTGCGCAGGGCCCGCAGATGGGCGGACGACGATCTGGTGGTGATGTATTCCGGCAACATGGGACTGGGCCACCGCTTTGGTGAGATACTGGCGGTGGCCGGGATGATGGAGATCACGACGAGGGAGGCTCGTGGATTGGGGATCGAAGCTGAATCGCCAATACTTGGCACCTCAGCCTCTACAACCCCGATCTCCGTTCCCCTATTTTTTATCCACGATCATCCTGCGGCCGGGCAGCGGCTGCGCTTCGTCTTTTTCGGTGGCGGCAAGCGCCGGGAGGAAATCGTAAAGTATGTTAGGGATAACCCGGGCTGTGCGGTGGAAGTGCACGACTATGCCACTGCGGAACAACTATCCGAGCACTTGCAGAGTGCCGATGTGCACCTGGCATCGCTGGATGCGGTGTGGACCGGAACCATGGTGCCGAGCAAAGTGCAGGGAATTTTCGGTGCCGGCCGGCCCGTGATTTTCATCGGCAGCAGTGAGTCCAGCATTGGCCGCTGGGTGGTGGAGAGCGGCGGCGGCTGGGTGCTCCAACCCGGTGATATCTCCGGCTTGTTAGCCGCGCTCTCCGAAGCCCGAAATCCCGCAGTCCGGTTGACCCGCGGTCGTGCCGCATTGTCATTTGCCGAGGCCCATTTCAACAAGGTCGCCAATGTCGCGCGGTTGACCAAGGTGTTTGAAGGGCACCGGTAGGGTCGGAACATTGAACATTGAACATTGAACAGAAGAGGCGAAAGTAACAGATTGAGGGACTCATCTTTCCCTCGTTTGTTCGATGTTCGATGTTCGATGTTCAAATGCTCCGCCCCCCGGCGGACAAGTCCGCCCGGCCGCAAAGCGGTGACAAGTCACCGCACTCCATGATTCTGCGTTCCTTGCAGCCAGCGCCTCTTATTACGGCTCACTGATAACCGATAACTAATAACTGATAAGATCACTTCGACCGCAGCTTCGAGCTCGAACTTGAACTCGAAGCCAAGGGCAAACTCCAGGAACTCGCCAAGATCCGCGCCATTTCCCAACTCGCCAACATCCATTTCGTGTGGCAACGGGAAATGCTCGGCTTGGGCGACGCAATCCGTTGCGCCCGCCACCATGTGGGCAATGAACCGTTTGCCGTGTTGTTAGGCGACACCCTCATGCAGAGTCAATCCGGCGTGCCGGCCACCCGCCAGATCATGGAGGTGCATGACCGGTTTGGCGGCTGCGTCGTGGCACTCGAGGAAGTCCCCCGCGAGCGTGTCAGTCGCTACGGTGTGATCCGGGGCGCGCGGCTCGATGATCGCACTTACCGTGTGGACGACCTGATCGAAAAGCCGACCCCGGATGAGGCCCCGTCCAACCTGGCGGTGGCCAGCCGCTACATCCTCACCCCGGACATCTTCGGCTATATCGACGCCGTCAAGCCCGGCAAAGGCGGCGAGATCCAAATCACCGACGCGCTGCGCATGCGGGTGGCCGCAGAGCAGGCGATGCACGGCTACCTGGTGGCCGCCCGCCGCCACGATGTGGGCAACACCCTCGACTTTATCAAGACCAACATTTCATACGGTCTCGCGCGCGAGGATCTGGCAGACGCACTCGCTGAGTTTATTCGAAAGCTAAATGTTGATACGCTGAGGCACTCTTCGTAGGTGCGTTGAGAAGGGAGCGCCCCTACCGCGTTCTGACGAACGCGCCCTACCGAGTGACTTCGCACAGCGCGGTCAGCTAATCTTATTTCAGCTTTTTGCCCCGCCCCGCCCCCGCTCCCCCTTCTTGACATCGCCCTGTCCTGCCCGCATCATCCGCCCGTATGGTCGCCCCCATGGATAGAATCGCTGCCGCCAAGCGCGAACTAATCGTGACTTTGCTGCGCGTGTTGGATCCGGCGGTTATCTATCTGTTTGGTTCCCACGGCACCGCGCGCGAGCATTCTGGCAGTGACATCGATCTGGCGATATTGCCAACATCACCGTTGGACCCGCTGGTCTGTTTTGCCACCGCCAATGAACTCACAAATCGACTGGGGGTGGCGGTGGACCTGATCGATCTAAGCCGAGCGAACACGGTGCTGGCCAAGGAGGTGATACGTACCGGCACGCCACTGGCCGTCGCGGATCCGCTGGCCTGTCAAACCTTTGAGATGCGCACTTTGGCCGACTACGCCCGCCTCAACGAAGAACGTGCTCCCATCCTCGCATCCGCACCATGATCGATGACATCACGCTGAACAAATCCGCCATCATCCGCCGATGTCTGGCACGGGTGGCCGAGGAGTTCCAACACGACCCTTCACGGCTGGAAAATTTCACGGTGCAGGACGCGATCGTCCTGAATCTTCTGCGTGCTTGTGAAAGTGCCATTGATTTGGCCATGCATCATGTGGCGGAGCGTCGGCTTGGGATTCCCCAGCATAGCAGGGATGCGTTCGATCTGCTTATGCAACATGGACTGCTCACCCCGCAGAGCGCAGTCGCCATGAAAAACATGGTCGGGTTCCGCAACATCGCGGTCCATAGCTATCAACAATTGCAATATCCGATTTTGGAAGCAATTCTGCTCCGGCATTTGGGCGATTTCGAAACCTATTTGGACGAGATCGCGGCACTGGGTGCCTGATCCCAGGCACTCTTGGTAGGCGCGTTGGTGACAACGCGGCGCCAGCCAATCCCGAGTTGCGGCAGGCCTCGTGGAATTGGTGGCATTCATCAAATCCGCCATCCCCGCCTTGTAGCGGCGGTCTGTGACCGCCGTCGGGCGCATGCTTCGCGCGTCTCTTGCGCACGACGCTCATAGAGCGCCGCTACAATCCCACGGCGGACGAGTCCGCCCGGCCGCAAAGCGGTGACAAGTCACCGCACTCCATGCCTTTGCGTTCTTTGCGGCCAGTTATTCTTATTTCAGTTTTCAGCATTTCAGCATTTCAGCATTTCAGCTTTTCAGCTTTTCAGCTTTTCAGCTTTTTCCTCCCATGCTTCGCGCGGCCCTTGCGCACGACGCTCATAGAGCGCCGCTACAATCCCACGGCGGACAAGTCCGCCCGGCCGCAAAGCGGTGACAAGTCACCGCACTCCATGCCTTTGCGTTCTTTGCGGCCAGTTATTCTTATTTCAGTTTTCAGCATTTCAGCATTTCAGCTTTTTCTTCCCAT
>JBILFE010000429.1:0-4107 GCA_044351705.1 Luteolibacter sp.
CCAGTGAGATCCTTGCCATTGAACAGAGGCGACCACTCGCCGGTGACTGCGGCGGCGGGTTGGGCGGCTGCCGGAGTCTGTCCATTGAGAATGGCGGATGCGGCAAGGAGGGCGATGGGGAGCAGGGCTAACGGTTTCATCGGTGGGGTTGATAGGGTGAAGGCTGGAACGGCAGGGTGTTACGCCAGATGCTTGGCCGATCTTTCACTCAGTGGCGCCGGGGCACTCCGCAACCAGCGGCCACCAGCCAGCGCCGCCTCCTGAAAAAAACTTTCGACGGTCCCTGAAAGATCGGCATGAGGGGTCGCGTAGAGACAACCTGCATGAGCCTGGCAGCCATGCGGAGCCGATGCTCCGCGTAGTGAATCCAACGCTCGTGCCAGAAGCGGCGGCGCACCAATTGCGGCGGCGTGGCGCGACGAATATAGCAAACCAAAAATTCAGAATCATGATAGCATCACAAACAAAGCTTGGGTTTTCCTCCGTTCTCGGAGCTGTCTCAGTTGCCCTGTTGTTCGGCGCCCTGCCGGCACAGGCGAAGAACTACTACGTGAGTCAATCGACCGGCAACGACTCCTGGACGGGGCTGGCCGAAGAGCCGGGCAACGGCACCGGGCCATGGAAAACGCTGGCCAAGGCGTCCATCAAGTATGCCCCCGGCGATCGCATTTTATTGAAATGCGGCGACACCTGGAACGAAGAGCTCACTCCAGAGGGCGAAGGCACGCCGCAGAATCCGATTGTGATTGGCTATTATGGCAAGGGTGCCAAGCCGATCATTGACCGCCAGGACGAAAAGCAGGACCGTTCCGGCATTCGCCTGGCCAACCAGGGCGGCTTCAAAATCGTCGGCCTCGAGTTCATTCACTGCATGACCGGCATTTACGCGGAATACTCCGACAATTGCCCGACCAAGAAATACTTTGCGATTGAGGACTGCTACTTCCACGATTCGACCCTCTATCAGCATTACGAAGATTATCCCAAGCGCAAGATCGGCCTTGGCATCTGCTTCTTCACCTACGAGTTGGAGAACAAGAAGGTGCTCACCGACATTTCCATCAAGAATTGCGTGTTCCGCCGGCTGGCCTCCGCCGTTTGGACCAACAGCCCGGACAACTTCAATAAAAACGCGTCATTCATCTATCCGTTCGCCAATATGTTCTTCGAAGACTGCCTGTTCGACGAGGGCATGCAGTGGCAGCAGGGGATCCGCGGCGTGGAAGGCGGCGGCATGCGCAACTGCGTCACTCACGACACCGGCCGCTACAAGAACTTCCTGTCTTTCAACGGTGTTGCCGGTTCGATGTTCTTCCGCTGCAAGGATTGGGTCTTTGAAAACTGCGAATGGGGGTACGTCGACATCGGCGGTGGCAGCGGCGACGCCGAAGCCTTCGACTTCGAGGGCAACTGCGACAACATGACCATGAAAAATTGCATCTTCCATGACACCGACGGCCCCGGTTTCCTGCTGTGCTGTTATGCCTCGGACGGCAACCCCAACAGGGGCATCAAGATGGAGAACTGCCTCATCAACGGCAAGTCCAAGCGTCCCATCCGGCTCGGCAAAGGCGCCATCATCAACACCACGGACCACACCGAAGCGACCTGGACCAAATGCCGGTTCTATCTCTCGCCCGGCGAAGTCCTCATGCGCGTGGCCGACCCCGAAAAGGACAAACATTCGAAATTCGTGGATTGCCTGGTCAAGCCCCTCAACAAGGCCTGCAGCACGGAAAACCTGGCGTTGAAGGCGAAAGCCACAGCGTCCTCGGCGGTGGCCGGCAATGAGGCGGCCAAGGTGGTGGATGGCAATGAAGGCACCGCCTGGAAGGCCGACGCAGCCCCCGAGCAGTGGCTCGAACTCACCTTCGCCGCCCCCACCACCATCAACGAATTCAAGCTCAAGGAAGATCCTTCCTCATCGATCATTCGCTATGAAATCCAGGCCTGGGACGCCAAGACCAACAAGTGGGTCAGTTGTTTCAACGGTCGTGCCATCGGTGCGGATTTCGTCGCGGCGATCATCAGCCGCACCACCTCCAAGGTCCGCCTGAAGATCATCCAGACCACCACTGGCAATCCTTGCATCACCGAATTCGGTGCCTACAACGACACCACTGGCGACGCCTTCAACGACCCCACCGGTGCCAAGGCGGTCAGTGTGCAATATAAATGATTCCATGCGCGGCCTTGTAGCGGCGGTCTGTGACCGTCGCGAGCCAAGGCATCGCGCAGCTCTTTCGCATCGCCTTGTAGCGGCGGTCTACGACCGTCGCTGGCCAAGGCATCGCGCAACTCTTCCGCATCGACGCTCATAGAGCGCCGCTACAATCCGTTCCTTTGCAGCTTCGCGCGCGGCACCCTTGGAGTGCGGCGGCTTGCCGCCGCCTTGTGGAGAATGGAGCTTGCTCCATGCGGTGGGCGTCCATGTGGGGCATAGGCATGGCGGATGCAATCCGCCACCACGGAGCCTCCCCTCAATTCCAGGGTTGGCTTTTTCGCCGCGTTTTTGCATCATTCGATCGTTGTTGCACCTGCTTGAAATATGAAAACCATTGAAAAATGCTTCTCCGCTTTATGCCGCCGCCTGGCTCTCGCCTGGCTTATCATGTTGCCCTCGCTCGCGGCGGCCGCCGGCATGAGTGTCACCCAGCTCCGCTGCGAATACCGCCATGACCCGTTTGGCATCGACACACCGCAGCCGCGGTTGAGTTGGGCCGTTGAGTCGGATCAACGGGGTGTGAAGCAAGCCGCCTATCAAATACTGGTGGCCTCCACAGGGGCGCTTGTCGCCAAAGACCAGGCTGACCTGTGGGACAGCGGCAAAGTCACCTCGGACCTATCCTCGCAGGTGATCTACGCCGGCAAGCCATTGCAGAGCCGGCAATTTTGTTTTTGGAAGGTCAAGGTATGGACCGCTGCCGGTGAATCGGCCACCAGCAAACCCACCGTCTGGACGATGGGATTGCTCAACCCCGGGGATTGGCAGGCCAAGTGGATCGGCTCGCCCACCGCCGCCGCTGTCGAACCGGCGCCGCTGCTGCGCAAGACGTTTTCCATCGACAAGCCGATCCTAAGTGCCATCGCCTACGTCAGCGGGCTTGGCTACTATGAACTCTCGATCAATGGCAAAAAGGTCGGCACCCATGAACTGGACCCGAAATTCACCCGCTATGACCGCCGCGTGCTCTACGTGACTCACAACCTTGGACCGCAGTTGCAGCCCGGCCGCACGGTGCTTGGAGTCATGTTAGGCAACGGTTGGTACAACTATCACATCAAGAACGCCTGGGACTTTGACACCGCGCCGTGGCGCGGCAGGCCGAAGTTGTTGTTGCAGGTTGAAATCGTATTCACGGATGGCAGCAAGCAAGTGATCGTCAGCGATGAATCGTGGAAATACGCCACCGGTCCGATTCAGTTTGATGGCCTGTTGAGCGGTGAGGTTTATGACGCCCGCTTGGAAAAAGACGGTTGGGATACTCCGGGGTATGATGATTCCGCGTGGGCCGCCGCCAAGGTGGTTGAAGCCCCCAAGGGCAAACTCGCCCCCCAGATGGTGCAGCCGATTCGTTCCACAAAGGTCATTCGTCCGGTCAAGCTGAGCCAACCGAAGCCCGGTGTTTTCGTCTATGACATGGGGCAGAACATGGCCGGCAAGGCCCACCTGACGGTGACCGGTCCGGCCGGCACGGAGGTGAAGCTGCAATATGCCGAGATGCTGCGGCCCGATGGAACCCTCAACGCCGACAACATCAAGGCGTTCTGCAAATCCGCGGAGTTCCAGACCGAACGCTATGTGCTCAAGGGCAAGGGCACCGAAGCCTGGCATTCCCGCTTCATGTACCACGGGTTCCAATACGTGCAGGTCACCGGCTTTCCCGGGGAACCCAAACTGGAGAATCTGCAGGCGTTGCTGATGCACACCGATGTCGATAGTGTCGGCACCTTTGAGTGCTCCAACGACTTGCTCAACAAGATCCAGCAATGCACCCGCTGGTCGTATCTGAACAACCTCCACGGGCACCCCACCGACTGCCCGCAGCGCGAGAAAAACGGCTGGACCGGCGACGCCCATCTGGCGGCTGAAACCGGCCTCTACAA
>JBILFE010000430.1:0-4087 GCA_044351705.1 Luteolibacter sp.
TCGCGACAAGTATATCCCCGGGTGCCATTCCCCGCCATGCCGCTGATTCCTCCTTGGGAACCCATCTGCTAGATTCATGCAGGAAACATCCCTGGGTTAAAATCGCAGCACCAAGTGTTACAAGGTATTGTAGGCAGACGGATTTCATTTGTTGCATCTCTGAGTAGGGGCTTGTGGGGGTTGTACAGCCGCGCCTTCCATGAGAAGGCTGTCAAATCGAATTTGAAGTTTACTTCAACTTTTTTTGCGTGGGGCGGAGGTTGCTTGGAATTGGAGTGCTGGACATTGCCCCTAGCAGGCCGCGAGAACCCCCGCTCCCCTGGGGGGACGGGAGGGGCGAAGTCCCCGGAGGGGATTTAGGGGCGAAATCCATAAGCGGTCAAGCTGGCTCAGCTTGGCGGGGTTTGGGGCGGCAGCCCCATGGTGCTGTTGCCAGCAAGCGGGGCCATGGTTACGGATTGAAACAGGGAGTCTTGCTTCCATACGCACTCGATTGGCCGGTTCCGTTGGTTTGACCTGGTGCATGATTTTGATCCTTGTTTCCTGTTTGAAAGGGGTGGAACGCCGCTATCTTGTTCGCGCACTATGTCCATACGGACAGGTGCCGGCGCGGCTCCGCGGTCGTTCCAAATCTTCGAAATTGTTTCATCGCGTTCATCCCGGTAAGAGCTTCAGGCCGCCAGTGAGTCGTTGCGCAGCGGCTCGTAGATTTCCTCCCGATACCAGAGGGTGAGCATCAGCACGGCAAGCTTTCGGGCGGTGGCTATCACCGCTTTCTTCTTCGCCCCGCGTCCGCCTCGCTCCGCCAAATGGAGCCCGTGGCGTTTCAGATCACAATCCGGGCCAAACGGGCCGAGGATATATTGGGCGGCGCTGACCAGCAGGCGGCGCAAATAGGCGTCGCCCGCCTTGGAGATTCCTAGCCGTTTGTCCGTTTCGCCCGATTGGTCGCGCTTGGGTACCAGTCCCAGATAGGGCGCCACATCGCGCATGGATTCGAAGCGTGCGGGATCGCCGATGGTCAGCACGAAGGCCAGCGAGGTGATCGGCCCGACTCCGGCAATTTGTTGTAGGAATTCGGTTTCGGGATAAGCTTCCACGCACAGCTCCTCGATCCGCTGCTCGAGTTCGCGGATGCTCCGGGTGAGTTCGTCAACGACCCGCAGCGAGGGTTCACACATGGCTAGAAGCTGCGGGTCAACTCCGGCAAGATTCTTGCGGCAGCGTTTTGCGAAACAAGCCGTGTTAGGCGAGGCGACCATGACTCCCATGCTCTTGAGGGTGAAACGGATCGACGAGATGATGTCCACCCGCTGGCGCACGAGGTTGTCGCGCAGTTTGACCTGTAGAAGGTCACGCTGGGCCTCCTCGGTGGAATGCTCGATAGGGCTGAGCAAGGTGGGATCCACCCGGGCCAGCCGCGCGATCATGTAGGCGTCGCTCTGGTCGCTCTTGCGGTTGCTGGTGTAGATGGCGCGCAACTTGCGCGGGTTGGCGACAAAGACCTCATGGCCCAGGGCCTTGAAGAAGCGGCTGATCCACGGGCTGTGCGATCCGACCTCCATCGCGATCCGGCCACCCGGATACTTCTGTGAGAGTCGCCGGAGTGACTCCCGATGGTTGGTAATGGTTCTTTCGTCGATGATCTCGCCCGCGCTGTTGAGGACGCAGATGGCATGCTTCTTGTCCCCGAGGTCGAGGCCGATGGTGACGGTTGGGAATTTCGGTTTCATGGCGATGAGAAGGTATCACAGGGATCAAGTCCCGCAGTCTCCTGCCTTCTCATCTAATCTTGTTCTGCTAGGGTGGGTGGGCAGCTAGCCACTCTTTGATCCGCTTACGGGCTTCCAGGATTTGGTCCTTGGACATTCCTTTAGCCACGAGTTCGCGGTGTTCCTTGGCGTCATGGTAACCGGATTCATCCGCAAGGTCGTACCACATGTAGGCTGCCACCTTGTCTGTGGGCAACACTTTACCTATCTCGTAACTCTGCCCCACCCAAAACATGGCTTCGCCATATCCCTGATCTGCGGCTTTCCGGTACCATTTGACGGCCTCAGCCTCATCCTTGGGGACTCCGTCGCCCTTGGCGTATTTTTCCCCGAGGCGGCATTGCACTGCGGCATCAGTCTGGTCCGGCGGAGGGGTCGCTAATTTGGCAACGGCTTTGGCAGCCTGCCACGCCCTGCTCCGCCGTTGGGCTTCCGTGATGTCGGCCTCGGTCATCCGGCGGGATACTTGTCCACGTAGAAGAAGGGCCTTAGCGTTACCCGCTGCTTCAGCAAGGTTGGACCACATGTAAGCGGCCACTAGGTCTTGAGGGACTCCAACGCCGGCGGCATACCAACTGGCCAACTCAAACTGGGCGCCAGCGTGTCCCTGCTCGGCGGCCTTCTGATACCACTTGATCGCCTCGGCAGCGTCGTTCGGCACACCGAAACCCGAGGCATCGCAATTGGCCATCTGAAACTGGGCTTCGGCGTTTCCCTGCTCGGCGGCCTTCCGCAGCCACTTGATACCTTCGGCATCGTCCTTGGGCGCACTCAGCCCAATAAGGCTTGCCATCCCCAAGCTCAACTGGGCCTCGGCATGGCCCTGTTCGGCGGCTTTCCGAAGCCACTTGGCCGACTCAGCAATATCCCGAGGCACTCCCTCGCCGGTGATGTATTTCAACGAGAGGCGGTATTGCTCTTCAGCATCCGTTGGTTCAGGACGAGGGGCCTCGCTCGTCAGGAAAAGGAGCGCGGCCAATGTCAGGCACGGAACAATGAATGCTCGCTTCATTCTTGAATTTGCAGAACGTGCGGGCCTGCCATCCGGCTACCGGGGGCTGACCTTCGACGTGGGGGTTGAGGGTTGATCTTTTACGGGAGCCTTTTCTGCGGGCTGGGTAGCCGGTTGGGCAGGGCCCGGTTGTTCCTTCTTTTTCGTCCATCGAAGCTCGTTCGTAAGTCTCGTTGCATACCACTCGATCCATGTTTTCTTCGCTTCCAAAGCCCAATCCGTCTGGTCGCCATTGGTGTCCCAAGGTGAAGTGGAATAGAACCAAACCGCTTTACATCCGCTAATACTGTTTAGTGCGGTCACCCCAATGATACGCATATACGCGCATTTGTGGTCTAATAGTGCGAAAGCGTAGGGGAAGACCCCTGTTCCCAGCACGGCAAGGTCTTCGCCGTTCAGCTCCACAACACCACCAGACTCCTCAACATTCGTCGGTTCGATCATCACCAGCGGTCCCATGATGATGATAGGCATTCCTGAGGTGCTCTTGTCAGCCCTTACTCCGCCAGCGTCATATCCAGGCCGCAGCTTGCCTTGTTCAAAGCGGGCGATCATCTCATCCGCATTACGGGCAACCGACATCCTGCTTTCCTCCGCATTTGCCACTGCAAGGAGCAGGCATTCAAACAAGGCCAGTGTAATCCTTAGGGTCTTCATTTTCTTGCAGAACGCTGATGTCCTGCCATCCGGCTACCGGGGGGCATCATCCGACGTGGGGGTTGGGGGTTGATCTTTCTCGGGAACCTTGTCTGCGGGCTGGGTAGCCGGTTGAGCAGCGCCCGGTTGTGCTGCCTCTTCGGCTAGCAACTTTTCCATCAGCCTAGACCATTCTTTGAAAAGCTTGAGATGAATTTGCTCTTCCTTGCTTCTCTGATTAGAAAGAACCTTGAGGTCTTCCTCCGTCGCCCAAGGGTATATGAGCCACTCGCCATGCACTTTGAGACATACAATTCTCTCGTAATCGGAGTGGCTATCACCCTCGCTATCCAATCGCACTAATGTAGTACCTAATTCTCCAATGACGAGCTCTCTTTCAATCTTTGTGAACCAAAGCTTTCTCTTCTGAAATTCAGGAGCCACTTCCTTGAACTCGGTAAGGAACTTGTCCTTTGCCGTCCCGCTGTCCCAGAGAGTCGAGGCAAGCTTCTCAATATTGCCTTCATTGGAAGCTGCCACAAATCTTGAGGAAATTGCTGTAAGGTCACCCGCCCAGGCCATCTGAACGGAGAACACGGTGTGTGCAAGCATGACGGTTGTTGTCTTTATTATGATATATCCGGTAGAACGTCGATGTCCTGCCGCC
>JBILFE010000431.1:0-4084 GCA_044351705.1 Luteolibacter sp.
TGGATCGAGCCGTCGTTCTGGGCCAATTCCATGCGTACTCTGTTCGACCAGCAGGCGGATGATGGACGGGTGCCGCAGTGCGTTTATACCAGCCACGAGCACTGGATGCGAAACTCGCAAATCCCTAACATCTCACCCTGCCTGCGCGATTACTATGCCTTCACACATGACCGCGGGTTTCTCAAGGAATACTATCCGCGGCTCAGGCGTTGGTATGAATGGTGGCTGGCCAAACGCAATCCGACGGGTGATGGGATCATCGCCGTGGGCACGGACTCGCAGACACTGTGGGACGCTATCTGCGAGTATAAGGACAACTCGACCGACCCGGCCAAGCCGGAAGAGTTTGAAAACAGCTGCAACCCGCTCACACGCACGCAGGAAATTGGCGGCCGTCCCAACCGCGTCTATTTGCCTGACATCGTCGCATGCCAGGCGCGCATGGCGGAAGACCTCGCTTTCATGGCTGGCGAGCTCGGCCTGAAAGGGGAGGCTGCGCATTTTACCGCTGAGTACAATCGTGTGCGTGATTGGGCTAACAAAAACCTATGGGATGAAGAGACTAAATTCTACTACCCTGTAGTCCGTGCCACCGGCAAGAAGCTGATGAAGCGGTCAAATGTGGCCTTCTGGCTGTTGTGGGCCGGGATTCCTGACAAGCACCAGAAGGACGCGCTGGTGGCGGCCATGTTTGATCCGCAACAATTCTTCACCCCGATTCCGCTGCCAATGATTGCGATCAACGATCCGAGCTTCAACCCGAAGGTGGGCCACTGGGGCGACGGCTACGTCTGGCCGATGGATGTGTTTCACGCTTTCGATGGCTTGTTGCGCTATGAGGAATGGGACCGCGCCGCACAATTGGCAGGGAAATTCAATCAGGGTGTGTTCCACGCCATCAAGGATACCCGTCAACCGAATGAACTCTATCATCATTCGGGAAAAGTTGCGGGCGGTTCGCTAATGGGCACGGCAGGCTGCCTGCCTCTGACTTTTCAGCGTTACCTCAAGGATCATGGTGCCGGCCATGCCGGGAAAGAATGGCAGCAGTTTGCGCCGCCACGACTGCCCTAACAACAGAAATGATCCATTGATAACACCGCAAAAACATATTGTGTTTTGGAACCCGGCAAGCAAGACTACCGCTAACATGAGACCGATATTTGCAGTTCGTTTGGCGCTGTTGGCGCCGTGGTTGGTGACGTCAGCCGCGGCGGAGGGGCCAGCGGCCGCGAGTTGGATCGAGCAACTGGGCATCAAATCTATCCACCGCTGCGTTATGAGTCAGGTGGCGGCGGATACTTGGGAACAGGCGATGGTCACGGGCAACGGGATTCAAGGCGCGATGGCTATGGGCCGCGCGCCGGAGGAAACCATCGTGCTCAATCACGCCGGGTTGTTCCTGCCCATGGCCGCACCATTTCCAACGGTTAGTCAGGCCACGATTCTGCCAGAGTTGCGGAAAATGATCGAAGATGGAAAATTTCAAGCGGCGTCCGACCGGGTTTTTGCATACGGCAAGGAAGAGGGCAAAAACGGCGATACCTGGACCGACCCGTTTGTGCCGGCTTGCTCGCTGCAAGTCGGCATGCCCCAGCGTGGCGAGATCAAAAACTATCTGCGCACCACCGACTTCATGACCGGGGTGACCGGCACCCGTTGGGAAGACGCTGCCGGACGTCACGTGCGCCGCTTGTTTGTTTCCCGCCCCGATAACGTGGTGGTGTTGTCGTTGACCGGCAGTCAGGGAATCGACTGCGAACTTGGGCTTGTCCTGCACGATCCGCAGGTAGGAGGCGCGGCACCACCGCCGGGGGTGACCGTGACTCGGGAGACCCGCGCGGAAGCCACCGACGCCGCTGACGGGGGTTGTCTAACTATGCGCACGGAATACACGCGGCGCTGGCCGGGCAGCCTGCAAGGTTGCGAAACGGCGGTGCGGGTGATCGCGAAGGGCGGGACGACAACCGTTGCGAGTAACCGCCTGACGGTGCGGGGCGCCACTGAGGTGCTTGTGCTCGTGCGCACCACCCTGTCGCGCGACATCGAGCATTCGCAAATCGCCGGTAATCTAACATCTTTGGACGGGCTGGACGGCGACTACGATCGCCTGCTTGCGCGTCATGTCGCGGTGCACGGGGCGATCATGGACCGCTGTCATTTGGAGTTGGGTGGTTCTGACGCTGACCATTGGCTGCCGGCCCCGGAGTTGTTTGCCAAATCCAAGGTGGGTGGCCTCAATGCCGCACTCTTGGAAAAGGAATTTGACGCCTGCCGATACCTGGTTCTTTCCAGCAGCGGTCCGGAATACCCACCTAACTTGCAGGGAATCTGGGGTGCGACGTGGCGGCCGGCATGGTCCGGCGATTACACGCAGAACGGCAACCTGCAGACGGTGGTGGCATCTAACCTCGCGGCCAACCTGCCCGAGGCATTGGATGGATTCTTCCACTACCTCGAAGTCCAACTGCCGGAATATCAGGACAACGCGCGGCGGTTGTTTGGCGCGCGTGGAATCCATATCCCGCATCGCACCAGCACCCATGGTTTGAACAACCGCTGGGTTCCGGCTTATCCCATGACATTCTGGACTGCGGGTGCCGCTTGGAACGCACAGTTTTTTTACGACCGCTGGCTGGTTACCGGCGACAAGGAGTTTTTGCTGCAGCACGCGCTGCCATGGATGAAGGAAGCGGCGGCTTTCTACGAAGATTTCCTGTACGCCGGACCCGCTGGAAAATGGATTTTCAACCCGTCGTATTCGCCGGAGAACGATGCTTCCAACACCCGTTCGCAGGCGGCGTTGAATGCGACGATGGACCTGGCGGCCGCCAAAGAATTGTTGCATAATCTGGTGACTGTCTGCGGGCAACTTGGCATCGAGGCCGACAACGTGGTGAAGTGGCAGGGCATGCTGGCCAAGATGCCGGCCTACCCGGTCAACTCTGATGGCGCGGTGGCGGAGTGGAACACGCCGCTGCTCAAGGACAACTACCCGCACCGGCACGCGTCACATCTCTACGGCTTATATGCCGGACTGCCGGCCGAAATCGCGGCCGACCCGAAATTGCAGGCGGCCTTCAAGGAGGCCATCGAGCAACGCATGAAGTGGCGACGCGCCAACGGCGGCGCGGATATGGCCTTCGGGTTGTGCCAGTTAGGTTGGTCGGCGGCTAGCTTGCGCGACGCCAAGGCCGCCTATGAAACCGTCGACTGGCTGGCTAACCAATTCTGGTTCGCCGAGTCAATGGTGACCTCGCACAACGCCCGCAGCATTTTCAACATCGACCTTGCGGGCGGTTTGCCGTGGCTCGTTCTGCAGATGTTGGTGCAGACGGCTCCGGGACGGATAGATTTGTTACCTGCCTTGCCCAAGGAGTGGGAGACTGGGAACGTGACCGGTGTTCTGGGGCGTGGTCAGTTGGAATTGCGCCGACTGGCGTGGCGTCCCGGGTCGGTCACGCTAACCCTGTGTTCCGCGCTCGCGCAACGGGTGACCATCCGCGTCGACGGCCTGCAGGACATGACGCTAGCCGCCGGCAAAGCGAAAATTGAGAGGGGAAATTCCATCGACTCCCGCACCTTAGAGCTGGCAAGCGGCGGCGAGGTGACCTTGCTCATTCGTCGTGCCGGATCCAAATGAATGCATGAGTCGCGTGGACCTCCAACTCATCCCGCCATCACCACCCTCCGGGAAAAACTTGAAACCATGGGCTACTCCGGCCTCGACACCCTCGGCCTGCTCAAGTCGTCCCCTCAAGGTGGCTGCGGCGTCCCGCCGCAGGCCGTGCTGGCGGCGTCTCGCCGCCAATCTTCCCCTCAAGTTGACGCTTTCCCGCCCCATCCGAGACCGCATGCCTGGGCTGACAAAAGACATCGCCGCCGTCATCGACCAGGCGCTGGTTAGAAATCCCAAAGACCGATTCCCCGACGCCGGAAAACTGCTCGGTGCCATGCGCAAATGAAGCATTGCGCCATGCCTCGCCGCGCTGTAGTCTCCCCCATGAAACCTTTCGCTGAAATCGAATCATCTGCCGCCCCGGGACCGCGATCTCGTCACTCATAGAATCTACCAACCATGCTG
>JBILFE010000432.1:0-4057 GCA_044351705.1 Luteolibacter sp.
AATCAGTGTTTCAGTGGTTTTATTGGCACGATTTACCAGAACCCGGTGGGTTTTTATAACGACCCCCTTAACTTGACGCGCATGCCCGTGGGGGCGAGGCCACATCGATCCTGCCACCCGTTGTGACGGAGATGCCTGCGATTGCAGATTGACCGCGTGACAACCGCGATTTATAAACCCCGCCACGGCGGCTTCCGCGAAGCACCCGTGGCCACTCCCGGGCGCGGACAGCCCCGCACAAACGCGTTTTTTCTAACAATAACAAACATAACAAGGATGAATCCCAAGCATGGTTTTTTGATGGCGGCGCTGGGTGCGCTGGCCCTGGCTGGAGGCACCGCCACAGCCGCGGACAAGTTGCGCGACCACGAGGTTGTGCTGGACAAGGATGGCCGGTTGCTGCCGTGGACCAATTATGACAAGGTGCTCAAGTGGAGCATGAACTTCATCAAGGCGTGTCCCACCGTGCCGACCAAGTTCGGCGATGATCCATGGTATCTGGTGACATCCAAGTTTTCGGTCAAGGGGGAGTTCATGCGCAACCAGAATTGCCAGGGCAGCCATGCCTATTGGGCGGTGGAAACCTTGGTTAGATACTACGCCTACACGGGCGATGAGGCCGCCATCCCACCGGTCAAGCGCATCCTCGACCGCATGCTCAATTACCATTCGCCCACGGGCTGGGCCTGGCAGCATGTGCCGCCCACGCAGGACGACAGCCCTGACGGCGAATACACCGACGAGAGGAGTGAGCCGGACAAAATCAGCCTCACGGGTGTGGCCTATCTGAAATTCTACAAGTTGACCGGGGATGAGAAATATTTGAAAGCCGCGCGCGGGATCGCGGCCACGATCATCTCTCATGTGGGGGCGGGCAGTGAAACCCAGTCGCCTTTGCCCTTCCGCGTCAATATCAAGACCGGGGAAGTCATCGACCCGTATACGTCGAACATGCTCGCGCCGGTGCTGCTGTTCGACGAGCTGATTCATCTCGGGGAAACCGGGCAGGGAACCTATCAGACGACACGCGACAAGCTCTGGCAGTGGGTGCTGGAGTATCCGGTCAAAAACAACCGCTGGACCGGCTACTACGAGGACATGGTCCCCAATTTCAACAACTGCAACCAGCAAACCCCCATGGAGACTGCGCGCTTCATGCTGCGCCATCCGGAGATGGACCCCGACTACAAAAGCCATGTGGCCGGCTTGCTCGCCTTTGTCAAAGACCGCTTCGGCAAGGCCAAGCGGTTTGGTGCCACCAGCATCAAGGAACAGGACATTTGCTTCCAGGAAATGAGCAGCCACACCGCCCGCTACGCGTCGATTGTCGCCAAATGGTTCGCACTGTCGCAGGATCCGAATGACCGCGAGGAGGCCCGCGCCTCCTATGCCCTCGTCACCTATTCGTTTTATGACAAGTACTCGCAGGGCGAAGCCGCCGTCAACTACACCGGCATCGGCTATAACCACCCGTGGTTTACCGACTCGTATTTCGACTACATGTGTCATATCCAGGATGGCATGGCCGTACTGCCGGACATGGCCCCGGCGGATGCCGACCATATCCTCGGCTCCGATTCCGTCATCAAGAAGGTGGCCTATCAACCCGGTCAGATCGAATACACCACCTTTGAACCGTGCGGCAACGAGGTCCTGCGCATCACCTTCAAGCCCACCAGCATCCTGGCCGACGGCAAGGAATTGCCTGCCGCCGCATGGACCTATGGCGAGTACCATGGCGTGCCGGGCGTCCTGAAAATCCGCCGTGACTCCGCCCGCCAAATCCGCATCACCTCTCGTTAGGTTTGGCTGGCGGGAGCCAGGCGGATGATTGTGTCGATGATGATTTCGTGGCGAAATCGTCCTTTTATGGAAATTGCCCTTGCCGGTCTGGGCATTCGGGGGTACTTGGGGCTGCTTCGCGGGCTGCGATGGGCTGGACTTCAGGCGAGTCTTGGACCACCCAGTGGTCATCGGGCAACGAGAGAACTCTAGCAGACCCACCATGAAACTATTACCCATCAAGCCCGCCCGGTTGTTCGCGGCCTATGCAATTTTGTCCCTGCCGATGACGGCATTCGCATGGGAGCCCGGCGAGAAGGATCTCGACGCGGCGCTCCAATCCGCCGACTTCACCACGTATTACGCCAACCTGTCGGCATGGCTTGACCGGAAGGCTCCATCGGATGCCGGCAAGATCACGGAAGAGGCCATGACGGCCCTGTTGAAGGATCCGGTGTTTCGCGGCACGCTGGACCAAAGGCGCTTTGTCGAGACCCACGGCGTTGACAAGCTCAACGCCTTCGCCAAGACCGAGGCCAAGCGCGCGTTCCTGGCGTGGGTGATGAAGGACACCGCCCGCCTTGACCTGTATATGGAATATGCCGCACCGGGGATTGAAGCGCTGGAGCGCTGGTTCACGCTCTACACCGAAGACCCGGAGTCACATGAGGGCATGTACCTCAGGCTCGCCATGGCCGCGGCCATTTGGCCACCCGGCGGTGTCGGCCAATACCGCGGCGACGAGCGCATCGAGTGGCAGAAACGCTACAACAACTTCAAGACCGCACATAAGAACAAGGATTTGGTTCCGAGCTTCGACCACCTGATGGTTTGCGATTACGCGCGCTGCCTCAACTGCATTGGCGCCGACACCGACATGAATTGGGCGCGGCAAATGATCCACGACTGGCGCCCGGACCTGATGGAAAAAGAGCAGATCCACAAGATCGTCAGCGAGGTGTGGCGCAGGTTTTCGCCGTTCGGTTTTTCTAACGGATACATCACGGTGCTGGAAGGTGGCGGCAAATGCGGGCCGCGCGGCATGTTCGGCCAATTCGTTTGCAATGCCTTGGGCGTGCCCGCCATCGGCGTGGGCCAACCGAAGCATTGCACCTTCGCCGCACGCTGCGATTTTCCTGAAACCGAGCCGCAGGCCGGCAGTCTGTGGAAAGTCTATCAGGGCAGGGGCTGGGAGTTCTCGGATTGCGGCGGCTGCAACGGCGCCCAGTTCACCGCCCAGGAGACCAAGAAATACCGCACGGCCGAGTGGTCCCTGGTTACCCATCTGAATTGGCTCGCACCGGTGCTGGCCTCGAAGGAACGGGCGGATGCCGTCAAGGACTTGGCCATCAAGGTGGTGAAACCCGTTAACACCACCAAGCCGATGGGGGTGCCCGCATCCGAGTGCGATGTGGTCTTCGCCGGCAAAGCCACCAAGACCGACCCCTCGAAAAAGGACGCGCCCATTGACTACAATGCGGAAGGGCCGGCCGCCGTCACCGACGCGTCGAACACGGCCTCCACGCCGCCGCGCGTGAAAGAAGCGCCGTTTCAAGTCGCGCCCGGAGTCATCCACGTGGAGGCTGAAACATTCACCAAAAATCTGGCCGAGGCGATGTATCCCAACGAGCAGCAAGGGCGTCTGTTTGTCTTTGATAGTTGGACGGGCGGCAAACAGATCTATTTCCAACGCAACATGAAAACCAATTGGGTCGAATATTCGATCGATGTTCCGACGGCAGGGACCTACGCGCTGGAAGTCATGCTGGCGGCTGCCAACCGCGACCAGGTGCTCGAGGTAAGCTGCGGCGAGGAAAAACTCGGGACCGTCGCCATCCCCGGCACCACCGGACTGTGGAAAAAGATGCAAGCGGTGGACGTCAAACTCAACAAGGGCCCCCAGACGCTGCGCATCACATCGCCTGCCATGCAGCGCGGCATTTCCATCCGCTGGTTCGAGTTGACTCCCAAGAAGGTCTGACCCGCAGCGGGCCTTGAGCTCAGTGGCTTTATCCTTGATCCCGCAGTGGGAAACCACGGATTGCACGGATTGCCGTAAAATCCTCTTTAACCCGAACGCCCGGAGTATAATTTCTGAAATCGGGTAGATTAACCACAGATTAAAATTAGTTCCCCTTAGTAACTTCTTCCAAGCTCTGAACTCAGTAAACGACCTCGTTTTTGACGCAGTGGCGAGCAAGTTGAATTCCCCGAAGGTGCGGTCAAGCTGAGGTTTTTTTTGGGGGATTGTGGATGACGATTTTTACCACTGAAG
>JBILFE010000433.1:0-4055 GCA_044351705.1 Luteolibacter sp.
CTGCCACTGACGGTGCGAGCGGCAGAAGGTGAGGGGGATATAGTGGTCGAGCGAGCCATCCTTCTCTCTGAAATAGATGGGCGAATCGCCGTCGCGGTCCACGATTCTGGCCAGTCGGCCGTTTCCGAAAACATCGAGTTTGAGTCCGCGCTCGCGCATCGGGCGGAGTTCGATTTCGTCGCATTGCAGCATGTCGCCAATCTCGATGGTGTCGCGGGCTTGTTGTTCGGTCATGTTCCAAGCGGCGGTAGCGGCTTTGACTTTGAGTGAGAGAAATTACTAGGTGACAGATAAAAAGTAGAGAATTAGTTTGGGTGTGCTGTTTTCGGTGGTATGGTGGTTACATGCGCAGAGCACGTTGGCTGGCGGGTTGGAAGGACTCGGGCTCGAAGGCTGTGATTTACCACTGCATATCGCGGGTGGTGGATCGGCGGTTTGCGTTCGAGGAGCGGGAATGCGAGGCGTTTCGGATGTTCATGCGCATGTATGAGAATTTCTCGGGCTGCCGGGTATTGTCGTATTGCGTGATGTCGAACCATTTTCATTTGCTGCTGGAGATCCCTCCGATGGCGGATGGCGGGTTGAGTGACGAGGTGCTGCTGCAACGTCTAGGCGGGCTTTATTCCGAGGCGGTGGTGGCGGGAGTGGCGGCGGAATTGGCGGAGGCGAGGAAGGATGCCGTCGGAGCTGACGATGGTGCGGGTGAGGCTCGGGTGGCGGCCATTCATGCCCGATTCACCTACCGGATGCATGATTTGAGTGAGTTTATGAAGGGCTTGTTGATTCGGTTCACGCGCTGGTTCAACCGGGTGCATTCGCGGTCAGGAACCTTGTGGGAAGAACGGTTCAAGAGCGTGATCGTGGAAAGCGGGATGGCGGCGCGGACGATGGCGGCCTACATCGACCTCAATCCGGTGCGGGCGGGGATGGTGAAAGATCCGGCGGATTACCGCTGGAGTAGTTATGGGGAGGCGGTTGGCGGCGGCAAGAAAGGGAACGGGAAAAAAGCGCGCGAGGGCTTGGTGCGGGCGTATTTTTGCGATCATGGAGTGGGGTTTGAGGCGGAGAAATGGCAGGATGTATCGCGCCTATACCGGCGGCTGATGGGATTGGCCCTGAGGCGCAAGCCGGGGCGGGCCGAGGTTGCGGGAGTCGGGTATCTGGCGGGTCAAAGCACGCTGAACACGGCCGAGATGTTAGAAAGCAAAGACAACGGCACGGCCTTGAAGGATCTTGGATTCGCCAAGATGTTGCATTGTCGGGTGAGATATTTCACGGACGGGGCGGTGATCGGCAGCAAGGAATTTGTGAACGAGGCGTTTGCGCGGGCGCGGGAGCGCTTCAGCGCCATGCGCAAGGATGGCGCACGGGCGATGAGGGGCAGCGGCAGCGGCGCGAAGGGAGTGCTGTGGAGCGTCAGGGATTTGCGCGTAGGAGTCTGAAAATCACCAACACATGCCACCTGAGCGCACGCCCCAAACCAACGCCGCGTCTTTGTGACGGTGGGCGGGGCGACCTCCACGAGTGGGCGTTGCGTCGATGGGAGAAAAAGCCAAAGTGGCGCTTGCCACCGCATCTCTATGCCCTCACAAAACCCATTGGTATCCATTCGCACTAGCGATCACCAGATCATAACCGGTTAGAATCCCGTCGTCGCCTGGCAGTGTCCGGATAGGTGGATTGCCCTTGGCATCCAGGACCCGTATGATTTTTCCATCCAGAATGACCTGCATGCCCATTTGTTTCTCCGGGACGAGTTCCCGCCACTGATAGCTGTCGGCAATCGTAAGCCGTAGATCCTCAAGCACGCTTTTTTCGAATGCCTCCTTGGCGATGCCGAAAACTTTTGCCCCGAAATCGATCCGTGACTGGGACAGAGCCGCGAGGGTTTCGAAATCGCCGTTCTGGAACGCAGTGTGAATTTTCTTGTAGAGTTGGTAGACTTTATCCGAATTCAGTTCTCCGGCACCCTTAGCATTCCAAGGTTTGTCGATGATCTCAACGTCCGCGTCCACTTCGAAATTGAGGACGTGTTCGGTCTTGAAATCCGGGCGTGAGGTGTCAAAGACCTCGTTATTCGGACCCGGACCGATATTGCCATCCCGCCGGAACCCAGCCACTCGGACCGGGTCCTCACCCTGTTTGTGGAGATACACGATGGCTTCAATGGAATATCTGGAATCCTGCTCACGGTCCGGTGCGTCTCCCTCTGTTAGTCTCTCCGGCTTCACGGCGCGGATGTTGAGGCGGTTGCTTTTCTCGGTCCATGCGTTGAGGTGGGTTGAATAACCATGCATGGCCTTGGGCGAAGAGTAGAGCCGGTATTCGTTGATGCTTACGGTCACTCCGATGCCGCGTCCCTGAATTTCAATGCTGTAGTAGCTCATAGTATGACCCATTCGATGAGAGGTTTTTCGCGGCCTTCGATCAACTGAACTGATTTTTCGTATTCCGTGCTGAAGAACTTTCCAACATTGATTTTGATCGAGGCGACACCTTTGACCCCTTCCCATTTTAATAATTCGACCTTAATCTGAAAGCCGTCGCCACGGGTGAAGTCGCCGCTGAGGTTGTTTGTGAGTTCGGCCTGGGCGGAGATATTGGCTTCCACAACCTTGGACGTGATCTGGGCACCGATATTGAGCTTGCCACTGGATGGGATTTCCAGAACACCATAGCCCTTGCCCCCTTTGGAGCCCCCACCGCCGCTTCCGCCTATCTCGAAGGTGATGGCGACATAGATCGGCGGATCAGCACTGATGCAACTGCTAATCTTGTGGTAGATCGGAATCAATGCGCTGCCAACTCCGGTTAGAGCGGCGGCAGCGGCGATGAGGTCCGTCTTCAGTTCGGTGGAAAACGTGAGGCCGAGTTTGAC
Organism: Luteolibacter sp.; assembly: GCA_044351705.1. Classification (GTDB taxonomy): domain Bacteria; phylum Verrucomicrobiota; class Verrucomicrobiia; order Verrucomicrobiales; family Akkermansiaceae; genus Luteolibacter. The sequence goes on from JBILFE010000433.1 coordinate 2,879, forward strand.
GGTCCAGTCATAGGTGACTTTCCATTGTTGAGGATCGGTTGCCGGGAGTTCTTTCCAACTGCCTTCGAATTCGAGAGAGACCTCGGGTGGTTGCACCTCGAATTTGCCAAAGGCATTTCGCACGATGAATCGGTTGGGTAATTCGATCGTGTTTTTCGAGAATTTGCTGTAGACCGAGGAAAGCTTGTTGATCAGGTTGCTGAAGGCCTCGACTTTTTTGTAGAGGGTTTCGGTGCTCAAATTGATCTTGATGGATTCGTCGGGGAAAACGCGCAGTGTGTATGCGGCAATCGTTGCCCCGGATATCCCGCAGATCACACTGACCGCATGCACTTTGGGCGGAGTTCTTCCGACCGTGCAGATCATGACCCATGCTTGCTCCGGCAACTTCCAGGACTTCACGATCATGGGCCCATTGACGGCGGTCTTGACCGGTGGATAGGTGTCCATCTCGACTTTCGCGCCCGCGCAACTGCAGCCGCTCCCGCATTTGACCGTAACGACTTCATTCGAGGGCGGTGCCACGACTTCCAGAATATTTTCCGGTCCCGATTTTCTACCTTCCTTATCGACGAGCACGTATGGATTGCCGCACTTGATCACCTTGGTCTTTGGATCGGGCGGGGCTTGCGGTCCGGGCGGCGTGGGACCGGCCTTCACTTGTCCAAGCAGGCAAGGCATCGACGGGTTGCCCTGTTTTTTTACAAGTGGTGCCGGTTTCTGGTTGGGCGACGGATGGGAAGATACGGTCGGCTTCGTTTCCTGCCATGCGCCGCCAGCAGACACATACGCGTCCATCCATTTCTTGCGGTGCTCCGCATCCTCAGGACCCATGGTTAGAGGTCGCCCGCCCGTATCCGCCGCCACCGCGGCGTTGGCGGCGCGGACGGCGGATGGATCGAGTGGTAGAGTGGCCTTTCTCATTCGATGCTCTGAGCCTGATGCAGGCACACCGCCTCCTCAAGCAGTTGATGTTTGCTGGGACTGTCCATTGTCGGATCTGCTAGATAGCGCCCGACGTCGCGATACCCGGAATCCTTGTCAAGATCCGCCGTCCATCCGCAGACGGCACAAAAGCGCGCAAATGCCGACTGTTCGCCTTCGAGCAACAGCCCATAATTTCGCGCACGGTCTAGTGACTCACGAATTTTGGTATCGAGGCTCGCTGGTTCCAATT
>JBILFE010000269.1:0-5455 GCA_044351705.1 Luteolibacter sp.
GAAGCCGGAGCCACCGGACAGGACTGGAAACTGGGTTTCAATCCCGCATCCCATCCATGGCAGCGGTTGGAAACGAAAGTCGTTGTAGAGGTTGGAAAAATCCCGGTCCATCTCCGGATCGTTAATGAAGGCATCCATGTAGGTGTTGAGGTATAGCCATTCATACATCTGCGCGTCGCGCCGGGTCAGCAACCGGTTGCGCATGCCCAGGCGCACGATGTTCCAATTGCGCAAGTCATCCGTGGCGGTATATCGCATCGGCGAGAGCGTCGGCGGTTGCGTCGAATAGGTGAGCCGATCGACGCGGGGGAATGCCGGATCGAGTTCATCGGCGGCCAGAATCGACCAATTGGCGTAGGGCTGGATGACGTGAAGCAAGCCGTCCAGGCCCCAGTCGTGGTTTTTCAAATCCCCCAGGGTCTTGGAGAATTTCATGGCGGCCTCGGTACCGGCGTGGAGGTAGGTGCGACCATCCGAGGTGGCCGGGCCCTCGACGGCGTTGTAGCGGGAATAGCCGACACCGCCTTGCGGTGTGAGGCTCAGGGAGTTGCCTATCATCATCGGCAGTGAAAATTCTTGATAGGTATTGAAACGGGTGAATCCGACGTTTAACAACTGATCCTTGAGTACGGCGGCACGGGCATCCCCGGGCGGCAGGCTGCGAATTAGCTGGGCAATTTGCCGCTCGTTACCGGGCAATTGATCGAGCAAGGCCGTCTCAGCCGGATCTCCCGGCGGTAGGGCCAGCAACGGATCGAGGACATTGTTGCGGGCATCGCTGCCATACTCCAATCCCAACACGGCGAACGAAGTGGTGCCCTCATGCAGCACGGGCAGGCCAAACAACGGCGCTTTGGCCTGATCAAACGCGAGCTCGGGCAGACGGGTCGCCGTGCGCTGGAAATCATTGACCTGCATGCGGGTGAAAAGTGACGCCAGCGATTTTTCATCGCGCCGGAAAAGACCGAGCGTATTATCCGGCTGCGGGTCAATGCGATAGCGCTGGGGTTCAAGGTCTTCCAAATAGTAATTGTCGCTGAGCCAAGTCAAATTCGAGTCAAAATACCAGGTGGCCTCATCTGGAATATCCAAGGATTGGCGGTGCTTCAGCTCGATGGAGTAGCGATTCGGGTCCACGTAGCCGCGCGGCACTCCCGAGTTTTCGGTCTCGGGACGGATGTCATACATATAGTACAGGCTCAGACCGCTGAGATTTTTGTTATCTTTGAGGCGGATGTCTTGGAAGTCCACGCCGGTCCCCACGCCGCGGGAGCCGCGAAGGTCAAAGCGCCACTTTGACAGCAGCCACGCATCTTCGTTTTCACCGGTCTGCGGATTGAGTTTGCCGCCGAGCATGATGCCATAGGTATTGAGCAAATAGGGGCCCCAGTTAGAGCGGGCGCCGGGGATGAAATGATATCCCAATTCCGCATTGAGCGGCTGGCTCAGATAGGGCAACCAAAACACGGGAACATCCCCGGCATACACCCGGAGGTTCTTGAAGGTGATTTTGTCACCCGGATAAACCTTGGTCTCTGCCGCGCGCACCCAGAAATTCGGTTCCTCCACGTCATGCGTCGTGATCCAGGCATCCTCACCGATGATCACCTGCTTGCCCGTGCGCTCCTCCACCGTGAGCTGGTCGGCTTCCATAATGATCGGATCCACCGATATGCTCAGATCCCGGCTGTCGAGAAATTTCCGCTCATAGTAATACATGGCACGCCGGCCGCGCTGGAGGAGGTTTCCCTGATAGACACTCACATGCCCCTCCAAGGTCACGGATTTGTCCTTGAGATTGACCACCGCGGTGTCGGAAAATATTTGGAGGCCGTTGTCGCCATCGATTTTGACGGGGCCGCCCAAGCGCACGCCGGTATCGATGGAGCCTTCGACAAGGCCCTTGTTATCGATCTTGAGCTCCTTGGGCATGGCCGGTTGCAGCAGATCGGGAGAACCGAACAGATTGCCGGGGAGCGGCACGGGCGTGATGGTGTCAAGCGTTTGGGTTTTCTCGCCATCAGGAAGCACCAGCGCCTCCTGGGCACGAAGTGTCAGGAGCAGCAACGACCATACAAGCACAACACCACGATTAGGCATCCGGGTGAGCAGACCCCCAATGGCTTGAGAAGTAAAGGATGAAAGCCGAAAAAGAGTGCTCAATCAGGGGGATTGGCACAATCAGCCTCTATCAAAGGAACCGCGCAGGAATCCGCAGTCAACAAGATAATGACTGGCATTATGTTGATCTCAGTCAGCCAACGCTCTGGTGGTGAAATCCACTGCCGCAGTCAGTCCGCCGTTAGCGCCGGCGTTCCAACTGGACGGCCACACACTCGGTATTGGGTAGGATGTGTTTTTCAAGCGTGATGCCCACCCAGGCCACGGGGTGTCGGGTTAGAAGCCAATCGGCGATTTCAAGTGCCAGGGTCTCCAGCAGGCAGCGCGGGCGGGCGAGAGCCAGGAGTTCGATTTCCTCTGCCACCCGGGCATAATCAAGCGTGCGTGAAATATCATCCGCAAGTCCGGCAAATCCCTGGCTGGGTGCCATGCGCAGGGTGACGAACAAGGTTTGTGGAGTGGCCCGTTCCGCGTCCGGCACACCAATCCGTGACGACAGTTGGAGGCGGCGGATTTCTATGATGTCCGGCGGGGTCATGATGGGACAGCGGCTTGGCTGGGCGGCGGCGCGGCGGCGTGGCGTGCGCCTAACCAATTCAAGAGTGCGCCGAGGTCGGGCACGATTAGATCCGGGCAGGCCGCGGCAAGCACCTCCAGGTGATTATAGCCGGTGAGCACGGCAATTGAGCCAATGCCGCCGTGGCGGGCGGTTTCCATGTCATGAGTCATGTCGCCAATGAAGACCGTCTCGTCAGGGGCCAGCCCGTGGGTGGCCAATATCCGATGAATGACCTCGCGCTTATCGAGCACTCCGGCATAGGTTGCCTCGAAATGATGGCCCCAGCCGAAGGCCTCGAGTTGCAGCGCAAAAGCCGCCGCATCCATCGAGGTGAGGACGAATGCGCGCATTCCGGCAGCACGGCACCACTCGAGCTTTTCGCGTGCGTAGGGCAACACGGTGACGGGCGTGACCGCAGCGGCAAAGGCCTGCCTGAAATGTGCTTCCAAGATCTCGAGGGGGACGCCGGGCAGCAGTTCGGCATAAAAGTCGCGGTAGGGCAGGCGGAAGCGCCGGCGGAACGACTCGCGATCCATCGGGGCAATGCCGTAATTTTCCAACACCCCATTGGTCGCTTCAATGACCGGCCCGAGGTCGTCCACCAGGGTGCCAGACCAATCAAAAATAAAATTACGGTACATGGATAGGTGGGGATGGTGGCTAGCCGAGAGTGAAACTCACCGAGCGGATGCGTTCGGTGCCAAGTTGTTGGCGGATGCGCTCTAGCAACATGGGTTTCATCTGCTCGAGGTGGAATCTCATCGCCGGCTGGGTGACGCGCAATATCAGATGGCCACCCTTGACGGAGGCCGGCTCGGTATGACGGGCAATGAATGCCCCCGCCAATTGTTTCCAAGCCGCGCGCACTTCCTCCTCATCCAAGCCATCAGCCGCCCCGGCTGCACGCAAGCCGCGCAGGATGGCCGCCACGAATTCCGCGGGCAAATGAACCCTCGCATTGAGATCGCTGACCGCCTCGCAGCCGCGCCACTCACCCAGAATTTCCTCGCGGATTCTGCGCAGGTCGGCGGGCTTGCTCATCGCGCTGGCGACGCTCAACTTTCTCCGTCATCGCCGATGGCCTCGACCGGGCAACCTTCCATTGCCTCGCGGCACTGGGCGATTTCCTCATCGTCGGCGGGCTGCTTGTGGACGTACGAATACCCCTCGTCCTCAGAACGGGAAAAATTGTTGGGAGCGGTCTCACGGCACAGGTCGCAATCGATGCATTGGCTGTCCACATAAAACATTCCCGGTACGTTGGAGCTATTTTTGTCTTCTTTGTCTGCCATAAGGTTAAAGGTGGTTGCACCACCTGCTTGCCGGCTTATGGCTGGGTTGGCAAGATTTTTCACCGATTTTTTTCAAGGTGGGTACGCCAGCCAGTGTTTCGACTGGTCAAGCCATCCATTCGGCGTTATACTCTCAGGCGCCGTCATGACCCTGCCATCGTCATTTACCGAAGGATCATCGCTACCCCCCCGGCACCGACCGAGCGTGGAGGCCCTTGTCAAAAATTCCACGGAACATGATCTTTGGAACTTGGATGACTTTTCGCTCGAAGGACCCGAATCCGGCATGGGGGCCCCGGCACCTCCGGCGCGCAACCTTCCGATTCCCGCCCCACTCGTCGCCGCCGCCGTGGTCCCCCAGCAGGATTCCGGCAAAATTGTCAACCCGCACCGCTTGGCAGTTCCAGTCATCCCGCGCCATAAAGGCAGCCAGAGCCCGAACGTGGAGCGCCTCGCACGCACCAAAGCGCCGCTATCAGAAGCCCGGGCAGGGGAGGCCAATCTCCCGCCAGTACCCGTCCCAAACCCCGGCAAACTTGAAGACACCTTCGACAACTTGGCGGACTGGGATGTTGTCGGCAGCATGCGTAGTGAAGCCGCCGACCTGCCGCCGCCAGTCCCGCCTGCTGAAGCAGCGGAGGCGTCCGCTCCGGCCCTCGCCTTGCGGCAGCATGAGCCGCCGGCATCGGTGGTTGCGGCCGACAGCACGCCGGCGACCGCAATTGCCGAACCCGACGAGTTCACGCCCGTAAGCAACCCTAACGCCAAGCCGATCTCTCTGCGGCTCAAACTCAGACTCAGCCTGATCGAGCTGATCAGCCTGATCATTCTCACATTGATGCTGGTCGCTGGGGGCTCCTGGATCTATCAAAATTCCATCAGCCGCCTGCATCGCCAGTCCGGCCAGATCCACAAAATCGTCTATCCGGTCAAAGGCAGTCATGTGACGGTGGTCAAGGCCGCATCTTACTGGCGTGCACCCCTCAAACAAGGCGACCATCCAGAGACGGTGCGTCGTGGCGTCGTCATCATTCCCGTCGTTGAGCTAACCCTGCGCGGCGGCCCCGGCGCGATCCGCGCCCAAGTGTATAACGAAGCAAACGCACGTGTTGGCGATCCATTCACCCATCAGGTGAATGGAGAAACCATGCTGGTGATTGCCGCCACCGACGGCTTTGACGACATGAGCCAGCACGCATCGTACCGCGCCGGCCAAACCAAATCGTGGACGCTGCGTCTGTTTGAGGCACCCGCAGTGAACTCAATCCTGGATGACTTCAAGCCGCTACTGGAAATGCCCATTTCCCCTGAGAAACGCTGACCCTCGCAGTCCTCACCCGCACCATGCCCAACCCTAGCAACCCGCCCCTAGTGCCACGCGAAGGTTGGCACGTCATGCATCTTTTCTATCAAATTGACCACGCCCAATGGGCGCTGTTCAGCGATGAAGAAAAGCGCCAGGCCAAAACCCGGCTCACCGGAT
>JBILFE010000106.1:0-8268 GCA_044351705.1 Luteolibacter sp.
GCAGGAAATCCGTGCCACCCCGGACACCCACCTTGTGCTCTTTGTCGTCGCCACCCCCAAGGCGGATCTCGGATTGATGTTGCTCACGCCCGATTTGCAAGTTGCCAGCGCCTTTGAAAAACAACTCACTCTCTCGCTAGGCCCGGAGATTCTCAATCCGGTGTATTCCTACCTCTCCCTAACTGAAAGTGGCGAGTGCGGCCCCGGCGGCGAGCGCTTGGCCGTGGAAAAAGACCTTGTCGCTGGCAAAGCGCACACCGGGGCCGGCATCGAGAAATTCGCCCCCCCCATGGAGCAGGACCTCAAGCAGTGTCTCTATCCAGTGCTGCCGGACTGGCCCCTGCTGTGTTTTTATACCATGTCAAAACGCCGCAACGGCTGCGATAATTGGTATTCGCTCGATGGCGAGGCGCGCCGCAGCCTGCTGGCAGGCCAGGCCCGGATTGAACGCGACTATAGCGGGGGGGTAGTCCAGCTCATCACCGGTTCGGCCGGCTTGGATGAATATGAATGGGGCGTGACGCTCTTCGCCAAAGACACCAGCGACGTCAAAACCATCGTCTCCGAAACGCGCTTCGATGAGGTCTGCGCCCGCTACACCGAGTTCGGCGATTTCTATATCGGTATGCAACTTCCCCTCGACCTGCTATTCCGCAGACTCTGCCTTTGACAAACAAGCCGCAGAATCAAACCAAGGGGTACTCGCCATTGTCATCGATGCCATGCCAGCCGAGTTTGCCGAAGGCACGCAGAATCGATGTGATCGGTTCGCCTTCTTCCTCGCCCTCGCCATGTTCGAGGGTGGCGGCATGACAAATGCCATTGACGCATTCGAGGCTGATGACCGTGCGAAAGCCATAGATGTAGATCCAGTCTCCCCACACCTTGCTTTCGTGACGGGGTTCAAAATGCACCCTGCGCAGGCCATCCAGCAGTTGGCTGATGGTGCTGGGTGCTTCATAGTGCGGTATGACAAGTTGGGTTTCCATGATGAAGTGTGAGCGTTGAAATGATTCTGGTTAGCAAACTGTTGCCAGAAGCAGGTGGCCGATGTCGAGGCTGAATTGCGATTTTTTTCACGCCGGCTGGGTCTGCGGCGTGGGGATGATAAACGATGCGGGTGGGATTTGATTATTCGGGACGGACACCAGCAGCTTGAATTCCGGCTGGGTTTTTGCCAAGACCTATTAGAATTGCAAGCACGCGGCAGTGGAAACCGAAGCGGCTGCGCCACGGGCGGGCCGGCCGCACGATCTGCCAACCGGAGGCGTTGGCCACGGCCGTGAGGGCGGGACTTGGGTTGACCACCGTGGCCGTTTGACAAATCTCCAACATCGGCAAATCCGCCCGGCTGTCCGTGTAGCCGTGGGAATGCCGCAGTTTGCCGGCTGCGAAGTAGGACTCCGGCAAGAGCTGGCGCAAGCGCTCGACTTTGGCGGCGCCCTTGTGGTTGTGCAATGCGGGAAACAACCGGCATCGGGGGGCCGTCACCACCGGAGTGCCCAGCGCCAGTTGGAAACCAAGCACGCGGCCGATCTCGCTGACATAAAATTCCGGGCTGGCGGAAGCCAGAATGAGGAGATGCCCGCGCCGGCGATGGCTGTCTAACATTGCGGTGAGTTCAGGATAGATGGCGGGCAGGATGGCAGTGGCAAAGGTCCGCGCGTGGCCGACCAGGGTGTCCGGCGGCATGCGCCAGAGGTAACTGAGAAAAACGCGCTTGAGTCCTGCGGTTTTGAGCAGCATGTACCACGGCAGGCCCAGCAGAAACACGGGCAACAACAGGCCCCGCCACGGCTCGCGCCGAATCACGTGGCGACGGAACAATAACTGGCAGTCCCAGGCGAGCAGCGTGCCGTCAAGATCAAACAGCGCGATGCCGGCCGGCGGAACACAGGGCAGTACCTCAGACATAGTGCAACTCAGCAGCCTTGGCATCGATGGCAGGGACATTTTCCAGTAATTCCTGAATCGGATCCCAGCGCCCGGCGATGAGTGCGTCACGAGCGCTCTCCGGCATGGTGACGGCAAAATCAAGCCCCCCGGCACTGCGCACCCGCAGCGCCACCACATCAATGCTGACATTGTTGTTAGGTGCGGCTTCAACCTCCGCGCGCAAAGCGGCCAGATCCGCGGCGCTGGCAATCACGCACGGCATGGCAAGGGTGGTGGAGTTGCCGAAGAAGATCTCCGCGAAGGACTCGGCAATGATGCCGTTGAAGCCGTATTTGCGCAGCGATTGGGGGGCATGCTCGCGGGACGAACCGCAGCCGAAATTGACCCCCGCGAGCAGGATCGAGGCTCCGCTGAAACGCGCATCGTTGAGAGGATGCCGGGTGGCCTTGCCGTGCTCGTCAAAGCGCACATCGTAAAACGCAAACTCTCCCAGGCCGTCAAACGTGATGCATTTCATGAATCGCGCCGGGATGATGCGATCGGTATCAATATCCGCCCCGGGAATGTATACAGCACGACCGGAAACTTGGGTGACGGGAGCGAGGGACATAGGGGAATTCGAGATTTGAGATTTGAGATTCGAGATTTGAGATTCGGGATGTTAGCCAGCGCTGGGAGTCTGCTCCAGCGCAAAGACCTCACGGGCATCGGCAATGCTTCCTCTAACAGCCGCGGCGGCGACCATCAGCGGCGACATCAGGACGGTGCGTCCGGTGGACGACCCCTGACGGCCTTTGAAGTTACGGTTTGATGAGGAGGCGCAAAGTTGGTCGCCGACGAGTTTATCGGGGTTCATGGCGAGGCACATCGAGCATCCCGCATCGCGCCATTCAAAGCCGGCATCACGGAAAATTTGCGGCAGACCTTCGTTCTGGCACTGAATGGCCACGATTTGCGACCCCGGCACGGCGAGGGCGGTCACGCCAGCGGCCACCTTGTGGCCACGCAAGTATTTGGCGACCTCACGGAAATCCGAGATCCGGCCATTGGTGCAGGAGCCGATGAAGGCAACATCGATTTTAACGCCTTTGATGGGAGCACCGGCAGGAATTTTCATGTAGGCGAGGGCCTCCACAATGGAGTCTTTTTCGCCTTGGGTGGTGGCGGTGGCGGGGTCCGGGATGGTCTCGGATATGGCAATGCCTTGATCGGGGGAGATGCCCCAGGTGACCGTTGGCTCAATGCTGGCGGCGGCAATGCTCACCGTGTCGTCATACACCGCATCGGCATCAGAGGCAAAGCTGAGCCAGCGTGCGGCGGTCACCTCGAAATCCGTCATGTCAACGTAGGGACGGCCGCGGAGGTAGGCGACGGTTTTGGCATCGGGATTGATATAGCCGCAGCGTGCACCGCCTTCGATGGACATGTTGCAAACGGTCATGCGTTCTTCCATCGACATGCCTTCAAACACCTCGCCGGCGTATTCATAGGCATAGCCAATGCCCCCCCTCGCTCCTAACAAGCGAATGATGTGGAGGATCACATCCTTGGCATAAACGCCAGGCCGGAGTTGGCCGTTGACTTCGATGCGGCGGACCTTGAGTGCCTCGAGCGCGAGGGTTTGCGTGGCGAGCACATCGCGGACCTGGGTGGTGCCGATGCCAAAGGCAATCGCGCCAAAGGCACCGTGGGTTGCGGTGTGAGAATCGCCGCAGGCAATCGTGGTGCCGGGTTGGGTGATGCCCTGCTCGGGCCCCACCACATGCACGATCCCTTGCTTGCCGGAACTGAGATCGAAGTAGGTGATGCCGAACTCATCGACATTTTCCCGCAGGGCCGTCATCATCGCCACGGCGAGCGGATCTTGTGGTGCATCCTGGTCCACCGTGGGAACGATGTGGTCCACCGTGGCGAAGGTGCGCTGCGGATATTTCACCTTGAGGCCGAGGTCGCGGAGCATGCCAAAGGCTTGCGGTGAGGTGACCTCATGGATGAGGTGGGTGCCGATGAAGAGTTGCGTGCGGCCATCGGCCAGCGTGCTGACGTGATGGCTGTCCCAGACTTTTTGGAAGAGGCTTTTACCCATGGTGCTTGGCTCGCCGAGGTTTGCGGGCGGGCGGCGGCACTCTGAAGCAGGCCCGGCAAAATGTCAAAGCGCATCCTGGATTGAGCTGCAAAAAGAATGCCCGCAGTGAGTGTCTAACCCATGCCAAAATCAATGATCAAGCCCGCGATGATTGCCCCAAGCACGAGCACGGATGCGATGACACCGATGATTTTGGGCCAATTCCACCCCCGTTCGGCGGACTTGGGGCGCCCGTCGATCCACTCATCCCACGACGCGTTCTGCGGAGGCGCCGCGCGGTGATAATGACGGATGCCACCCGTGTAGCGGGGGGGATCAGGATCATATGATGATGATGATGAGTCTTTCATAACATTCAGATCTAACCAGGTAGCGTGCGTACCAGAGCCACCTCAGGACGTGAGATTAGTGCGTACGTTGGCACGCCGCAACCTCAATTTGTCGCCCTATGCAAATATTCTTGAGTTTGTCCGCATCGAGCCTTACGCCATGTCCATGAATTTCCGCCGGTTGCTGTTGCCCACCGCCGCGTTGCTGGCTTCCTGCACGCTGGGTCCGGATTTCAAACCTCCTGCTGCCAAGGGCGGCAGTCAATGGAAGGAAACCCGCAACCTGGCTGCCACGCACTTGCCGGATGCCTGGTGGAAACTTTTCGGTGACGCCAAACTCAACCACCTCGTCGCTCGCTCGCTTGCCGCCAATAACGATCTGGCCGCCGCCAAGGCGCGCGTGGAGACCGCCCGCGCCTTGGTGGGTGTGGACCGCGCCCGCATGTTTCCCAGTTTGAATCTGGCCACTTCCGTCGGCATCGACCGCGCCTCGGGCAATGTGCTGACCCAGCCGTCCACCTCTCTGGAAAATCAACACTACCGCAGCAGCTTCTCCCTCGCCTATGATCCGGATCTGTGGGGCCGCAACAAGCGCCTCCTCGAGGGCTCCAATGCTCAAGCCGCCGCCAGCGCCGCCTTGTATGACGCGCAGCGCCTCGGCCTCGCCGCCGAAGTGGCCCGCCAGTACTTCATCCTGCGAGGCCTGGATGCCCAGGCCGCCGTCGTTCAAGACACGCTGGTCAGTCGCAAGGAAGCGCTGGACTTGCAAAAAACCAAAACCGATGCCGGCTTGACCGATGGTTTGGCCACCAGTCGTGCCCGCACCGAGGTGGAATTGGCCAACAATGATATGGCCATTGTCCAGCGCCAGCGCGGTTCGGCGGAACATGCTCTCGCCGTGCTGTGCGGCAGCCGTCCATCCGATTTCTCAATCGCGGCCAAAGTCGTGGAGCCAGCCCTGCCTGACATCCGCGCCGAGCTGCCCGCCAGCGTGCTGATGCGCCGCCCTGACGTGCGCGCCGCCGAACAACAACTGCGCGCCGCCAATGCCCAAATCGGCGTCGCCACCGCCGCCTTCTATCCGAATTTCAATCTGTTTGGGTCCGCCGGCCTGGCATCACTCAAACCCACTAACATCCTCGCTATGGAAAGCCGCATTCTGTCTCTTGGCGCCGATGTCGTGCTGCCCGTCATCGATGCCGGAGCTAACAAATCAAGGCTGGCCGCCGCCCGCAGCAGCTATGACGAAGCGCTGGCAGCCTACCGCCAGTCCCTGCTCATCGCGCTGCGCGAAGTGGAAGACGCGCTGGTGGATCTCAAGGGGTTTGCGAATTCCCGCAGCGCGCTCGAAGCCGCCTTGGTCAGCTCCAAGGATACCCGCCAACTCTCGCAGGAACGCTACAACGAGGGGCTCACCAGCTATCTCGATGTCGTCGATGCCGACCGCACCGTGTTGCAAACCCGCCTCTCCATCGTCCTCATCGATGCCCAGCAGCGCATCACCCTGGCCGCCCTCGCCAAAGCCCTCGGCGGCGGCTGGAGCGGCAAATAACTCTTGCCCACCATGATCCGCTTTTCGTTGCTTGGAATTCCCATTCAAATCCAGCCTTGGTTCTGGATTTCCCTCGCCATTATCGGCGGCGGCAGCTCGGCCAATTCCAAGGACGCCATTTTGCGCCTGGCCATTTTTCTGCTGGCCGGTCTCATCTCCATCCTGATCCACGAACTCGGCCATGCGCTCGCCGGACGCGCCTTCGGCGCCTCGAGTGAAATCACCCTGCAAGCCTTCGGCGGCTACGCCGCTTTCACCGGCGCGCGCTTCACCCGGCCCCAACATTTTTTGGTCACTGCCGCCGGCCCCGCCGCCCAGTTTGCCCTGGGTTTGATCCCCTATCTGCTCATTGGCGATCTGTTCGCGCTGCGATCCACGGCCGCCTACTTCTGGCAACAACTCACCTGGATCAGCTTCGCCTGGGCCGTCATCAACCTGCTGCCGGTGCTGCCGCTTGATGGCGGCCAGATGGTCAATGCCATCCTCGGCCCCGCACGTATCAGGCTCACCCTCTGGATCACCATCCTCACCGCCACCCTCACCGCACTCCTCATCTATCGCCTAACCGGCTCGATCCTGTTGCCACTCTTCCTCGGCCTCTTCGTCTGGCAGGCCTGGCAGGCCCTCAAACTCAACCCCTGACCCCATCCCGGCCCGAACTGACTTGTCCGCCAGATCAAGAAAAAGGAATCATTTATCATATTTAGCTTGAAGCCGGGTGCGGCGGGCCTCTGTATGTGCCACCAGCCCTCACCATGAGGTGCTGGCCATCCAACACCAACCCCCCCAGTTCCGAACCATGAGTATGTTTTGTTTTCAATGTCAAGAGGCGCAAAAAGGCACCGGTTGCACCGCCAAGGGCGTGTGTGGCAAATCCGACGATCTCGCCAACCTGATGGACTTGTTAGTCCACCTGTTGAAGGGGATAGCTTGTTACACCACCCCCCTGCGGGAACTCACCGCTTACGAAAACCCGCGGGCTAACAAGTTCATCATCGACGGCCTGTTTGCCACCATTACCAACGCCAATTTCGACAAGGACATTTTCATCCGGAAAGTGGCTGCGGCGCTTGATCTGCGCGACGAGTTGCAGGCCGTGGCGGGCCAGGCAGGGGTGGTGGTGGACACCCGCTTCGACGGGACGACGTGGCACGGCCGCATCGATGAATTTGAAGCCAAGTCCGAACAGGTGGGGATTCTGGTGGAAGCCGATGCCGACCTGCGCTCGTTGAAGGAACTCGCGCTCTACGGCGTGAAGGGGATGGCCGCCTACATCGAACACGCGTACAATCTGGGCTTTGAAGATCCGGAGCTTCACGCATTCATGCAAAAGGCGCTGATGCAACTCACCCAAACCCTCACGCTCGACGAGTTGGTGGGCTTGGTTCTCGCGACCGGCAAACACGGAGTGACGGCCATGGCCATGTTGGACAAGGCCAATAACAGCAGCTTCGGCAACCCTGAAATCAGCAAGGTCAACCTGGGCGTGCGCACGAATCCCGCAATCCTCATCAGCGGTCACGATCTCAAGGATATGGAAGAACTGCTGGCCCAAACCGAGGGCAGCGGCGTGGACGTCTATACCCACAGCGAAATGCTGCCGGCCAACTACTACCCGGCGTTCAAGAAATACAAGCAATTGGTAGGCAACTATGGCGGCAGTTGGTGGCATCAGAAGGAGGATTTCACCACCTTCAACGGGCCGGTGTTGTTCACCACCAACTGCATCGTGCCGCCCTCCGAGGGGGCCACCTACACCGAGCGCATTTACACCACCGGCGCCTCCGGCCTGACCGGCGCCAACCATATCCCGGGCCGCGTCAACGGCCAGCCCAAGGATTTTTCGGTTATTATCGAGCATGCCAAAAAATGCCAGGCCCCGGTGGAAATCGAAACCGGTGAGATCGTTGGCGGATTCGCCCATGCCCAGGTCTTCGCGCTCGCCGAGCAAGTGGTGGCCGCGGTGAAATCCGGTGCCATCCGCAAGTTCATCGTCATGGCCGGTTGCGATGGCCGGATGAAATCGCGCGACTACTACACCGAATTCGCCACCAAGCTGCCGCAGGACACGGTTATTCTAACCGCCGGGTGTGCGAAGTTCCGCTACAATAAGCTGCCCTTGGGCGATATCGGCGGAATCCCGCGGGTGCTCGATGCCGGCCAGTGCAACGATTCGTATTCGCTGGCGGTCATTGCCTTGAAGCTCAAGGAGATCTTTGAGCTCAATGATATCAATGAGCTGCCGATTGCCTACAACATCGCCTGGTATGAGCAAAAGGCCGTGATTGTTCTCCTCGCGCTGCTCCATCTGGGCGTGAAAAACATCCACCTCGGTCCTACGTTGCCTGCGTTCTTGTCACCCAATGTGGTCAACGTCCTGGTCGAGAATTTCGGCATCGCTGGCA
>JBILFE010000012.1:0-13728 GCA_044351705.1 Luteolibacter sp.
CTCGTTGGTTGCGCCGTCCTTGTGCATCGGGTTGATGCGCAGGAACAAGCCGAGCTTGGTGCCGAACACCCGCTCGATGCCGCCCTTCTTGATGACCCTCGCCTTCCACTCCGCCGCCGTGAGCGTCACCCCACGGCGCGGCGCGGTTTCGCCCTCATCGGATTCCGCGGCCGGCGCGATGGCGACGAATTCGTCCGGTCGGAAACACGCCTCGATCAACCGGAGGAATCCACCGTCCACCGGCTGAGGCAGCGGCAACGCGCCGGTTTCGCTGCGCATTGGAGCGATGGCGGTACGTTGTGTCGCGGGAGATGCCGTAGGCGATGGCCCGGCTGCCCCAAGCGGTTCGCGGGAGGTTCTGGCATAAGCCGAGCGTATGGTTTGGCGCGCCTCGGTTTCGGCAAGTCCGTCGGCCGTGGCGCGGGCAAGCAACTGTTCTTCCGCGTCTTCAAGCGGAATGCCGGCGTCACGGAATTGGCATGTGGCGTCAAACAGTTCGGCATTGCGCATGCCCTCTGGCGCACCCCGCTGGAGATAGTCGAGGGTGCGCCGGGGCAGCGTGAGCGCGGTTGATCGGTAACGCGGCATGGTGTTCTGTTAGTTCAGGCGGCGCTGCCGAATTTTGATCGCCAGAAATGCCTTGATTCCTTTGATGGGGAACTTTCGAGGATGTGCTGTCATGGTTTGCATGACTGGTTCAGCTCCCCTCCGGCGCGTCCATTACCCACACGATGTCGGCGATGCGAACGTCCACTCCACGGCCCGCCGGGTACGGGAGGTTGTTACCCGCCCGGTCCCGGTGGGCCGGTACCACATCCAGATTTATCCACCCAGGGGAAATTATTCTGGCCTCCACGAACCGGATGACTTCGCCGGTTCGCAGTTTCAGGGCGTAGTCGAAAGGGTCGGAGCATGCCTTGGCAAGCGCGTGGCTACCGAGAAGCATTTCGGCCAACCTATTACAGTCACACTCAAAAGGGGTTATTTGCATCGGCGGCTGATTTGGTTTGGGTTACGGGTTTGGCGGTGGCTTTCCCACCGGGCGTCGGGCGGATCCAGGCTGCGACCTTGTTGCGTTTGCGGCCGTTATATTCCTCGACGGTGAGTCTGGCGATTCCGCTGCGGCCGATCAGATCGTCGGCGAGGACCTCGGCGCAATCATCGGCGATGACAAAGTCTCCTGTGGCGGCGCGGAAGGCGTCGATCTTCCAGAATGCGTTGGGAATGAAGACCAGGAAATCGTAGAGGTATGACCCTGCGGTTGTCCTGAGCTTGAGTTCAATCATCTCATGACCGCCCTTGCTGATGGATTCGACGGCGTCAACGACTTCAACATGATGATTGCCCGGTTCGATGAAATCGGGGCGTTCGGTCGGGGTGGATGCGGTGTATGATGGCATGATGTTAGTTTGGTTTGATTTTGTTGTGAAACAGGTGGATGGCGCGGCGTGGTCACCGCATCGAAGAGCACGGGCCATCTGCGGCCGGTGCTTGATGATTTGGGTGCGGGTGTTGTTGTGACACCACCGTCATGGCGGCGATGGCGGCGTCCAGATCACGCAGCCGGTAGCGGATCGAGCGTCCGATGCGGATGAACGGAATGACCCCTTGCATGCGCCATGAGTAAAGTTGGCGCTGGCGGATGCGGAGGTAGTTGCAGGCTTCCTCGTCCGTAAGGAGCGGGCTGCCACTGTCGATGGGGCGTGATTGCGTATCCATGCCGCAGTGGCCCGTGTCAACTTGTGGCGGGCGGCGGGTGCGGCCCGACGACTGCGGCAAGGGGTCGGCTGGTTCGGTGCGCGGCGAACAGCGGCAATTCAGATCCTTGGCCATGACGCCATCCAATCTTCCCGTTTCCGCAGGGATGGCGAAACGATTGCCGGATAACTCCGGGGGTTATGCGTGATTTCCCAAAGGCCGTGTTTCTGAACACGGCACCGGCGGGCGGCTGCCAAATCACAGTTCGCGCGCAGGCACCATAACGCAAAGGCTGCCTGCCGGACTGGTGACAAGGCAGGGGGTGAGGCTGTCGCGCAGCCGGATGGTGGACCCGATCACTAGCGCGTTGGCAAAAATCCTGGCAAACAAGGAAACCGGCGGCGGGTCACCCTCCACGCTCACCGGAATTTCCAGAATTTCCGGCGCGGCCCCGTCGTCGAGGTGGGTCAGGGTGAGATTCCCTGGCTTCTCCCAGGTGAGGCGCACGAGCGTGGACGGGCTTTGCAGGGAGCGAAGCCAGGAAACGAGCGATGACCTATGGGTTTCCGGGATGGTGACCGCGACGCGGAGATCGTGAAGATCAGGAATGACGCGTCGATAATCCGGGAACCTTTCCGGGACCGTCCGGGCGATGAGTGTATGGCGGCCAGAGCGGAAGCCGACCCGGTGATCCTCGGGGCTTTCCGGCAAAAGCACCTCGACATCCCCGGTGGTGAACGCCGGATGATCGAGCAGATGAACGGCGGCACGGGGCAGAATGAATTCCCGGTCTGGAACTCGGGCGGGCACGGACGCCAGGTGGCGCATGTCACTGGCGACAACCGCGCCCCCGTCACCCGGATTGAACAAAACGCCGCACAGGTTCGGATTGGGGGAAACATTCCTTGCGGCGCAGATCACCACGGTCTGGATCGCGAGCATCGTTTCCTTCGGCACCGGCGTGGCGCGGCCCTCGACAATGGGACGATCCGGAAATCCGTCCGCCGGCTCGGTTGGGTAGATCGTGCGGGTCTGGGTTGAACGGCCGCAAATGGTGACCAGAAGCGCGGGCTTTCCCGGCCCGTCCGAGAAATTCAATAGCACGAGTTTTCCCGTGCCACTTCGAGCCGCGTCAGCCAATGCCTTGGCAGGCATGAGAAAACGTCCGGTCTCATTCCGAGAGGTCGTGTCCGGGATCCGGCTTTCAAGCCAGTGGACGCCATCGGTGACGGCGAGAGTCATGGTCCCGTCCTCGACGGTGACCAGCACATGCGTCAGAAGCGGTGACTTGAGCCGCTCGAACCCGAGCCGCGTGAGGATCCGGCGGGCGGAGAGAAGTTCGCTGGCAAATAGGGAAATTGTGAGACGAGGCTTGGTCTGGGGGTTCAAACCAGGGAAGAATCGCTCATTTTCAATATCCATCAGACGGCGTTTCAGTTCCTTGAATGCGTCCATGCTCCCGTTGTCCTCACACCAGTGTTCAATCTGCCCGAGATCAACCCGCGCAGGCTGATGCTGGCAAATCAGGGAGGCCTGATCCAAAAACCGTGGCGTGCGCAAATGGGCGTAACTGGCCAGCCGGTCCTTCACGCAGTCACTGGGCGATAGGATGCGGAGCCGCCTGCCTTCGACCTCGATCTCATCCGGCGCGATGCGAAATTCACCGCCGATCTCCACGGGACCCATCGGAAACCGGACGGACAAATGTGGACACTCGGGATGGGCAAAATTGCGATTTCGCTGCGCAGCGAACCCAAGGGAGAGGAGAAGTTCAGGAACTTCGCGGCGCATCAAGTCGTCTGGCACTAAGTCCAGGTTGCTGGTGCGGTAGCGCCCTTCCGTATGGATGGCCAAGGCTGCGCCACCCACTAATACTGAACGAATTCCAGCGTTTTCCAAGTGCCAGGCCACGTAGCGCCAAAGTTGCTCTACGGTGCAGCATTTCCAATCGGGCGGGTTCATAAAATCATCAATCCGACTTGCATTGTAGGTCATACGACATCTATTGCAGGTCATGTATTCTTCACCGTTGCATGATCTTTTCGGCGGGCGGGCGGCGGAGGCCGTGCTGCTGCACCTTTTTCATTATGGCGAATCCCACGGACGGGCCGTGGCGCGGGATTTTAGCGTGTCCTTGGTTTCCGTCCAGCGTCAACTGGAGCGTTTCGAGCGCTCCGGCTCACTGGTTTGCAAGCAGCAAGGCCGGACATTGGTGTATTCGTGGAACCCGAAATCCAGGCTCGCGGCGCGCCTGCGTGATTTGGTGGCGGTCGTCCACGAGGGAATGAGCCTGCAAGCAAAGGAAACCCTCTTTAAGTAACGCAGGCCGCCCGGCGCGTAGAATAAACCGGCGATTCATTGGACTCGGCGAACGCCCCGACTGCTCCGGATCTCCAAAATCAGTCATCAAGAAACACAAACCTCGGGGGCCATACCACGCGGCGGTGCGGAACCGGGGGCATTGGCCGACATCACGCGCCTGCTTACAGCTACGAGGAGGCAGGCGGAAGCATGCGCCGCCACTACTGTGCCAGCTTCAAAATCGGCGCTTCGGGCAGGCGGGCGAACTGCACCACCTTGTCGGTCTCGCCTTCGGCCACGAGTTCGATGCTCTCGCCGAGCAATTCGTCTTGAATCTGCCGAAACGCATCCCGTTTAAGCGGGTCTTCATCTTTGGGGTCGCGTGCGGCAATGAGACAGCGGTCGGGACGGAAGCCAAGCCGTTTGAGACGGCGCAGCTTCTGGATCCACTCGTCGCCGTGGTTGAAAATATCCGTGGATGTTGTTAGATCGAAATTGAGAGGGCGCAAGGCCCGGTCGGCCCGATGCTCACCGGCCATGTGTGCCAGAGTGAACGAGACCTGGAATTCCTCGGGGCCGATCTTCACATCCCGTTCGTATGCGGGCAGAATCCTTGCATCACGCAGGACATGAAGAAGTTGCCGCGCCATTTGATTTTCGACGGCCTGTTGTGGAGTGAGCAGGTTCTGGTCGATAAAGCGTGTCCTCAATGCCTGCAACACGCCATCGAGGTTATCCGCCATGCGGCGTCCCTTCACGGGATAGCAGAACACACCCTCACGCGGGTTGGTGATGGCCGCAAACAAGCCGTTCTCGTTCTCACGAAATGGTTGGAACAGGGGGACGGTTACCCCGCCTCCTAGCCCGTTGACCGCACGCTCAATGCCACCCAATTCCGCTTCGAGTTTGCGCCTGGCCTCCATGTAGAGGCTGCGGGGCACGGCGGGAAACATATGCTGGATGCGGCCGGTCTTGTGGCGGTCCAGCAAGACAAAGCCGAAATGGCGGGCTGCGGTGTCGATCGCCACCACACCCATGGTCACGAATTCTTCCGTCTCTGTATAAGGACGGAAGCCGATCGTGGCAAAATCGTAGGTTCGTTTCATGATGGTGGAGCGGGTAAATCCCAAAAGCTCGGGTTTCCCTGAGGAGAAGATAACATGGCTTGCAAGCCCCCTTTGTCCATCAATTCACG
Organism: Luteolibacter sp.; assembly: GCA_044351705.1. GTDB lineage: Bacteria > Verrucomicrobiota > Verrucomicrobiia > Verrucomicrobiales > Akkermansiaceae > Luteolibacter. The sequence goes on from JBILFE010000012.1 coordinate 5,195, forward strand.
CCGTTGCCTTCCGCCGTGCGGCCTTCGATGGCAATGATGTCGATGATCTCGGGCACTGGAAAGCTGGTGTTAGAGTTCGCCCTTGAAGGCGCGGTCAAGGATCGTGGGAAGCAAGGCGTCAAGTTCGGCGGCGGTCTCGGTTTGCAGGCGCTTGAGCGTAGCCAGCTCGGCTTGCAGCGCGTCAAGCTCTGCGACTATGCGGCGTTGTTCGGAGAGGGGAGGATATGCAACAGGCGTTTCTAGCAGGATCTTTTGTGAAATGTTGACCTGAGCATCTGCCAGTCCAGTCTTCCGCTGAATCAGATGCTCTTGCGAGAATGGCGAACACAGAGATTGTTCCAAGAACCTCGCTTCGATCTTGTCAGTGAGCACCCGAAGGCGGATTAGCTTATCAGAAATCGTTAGGCGTGGGTGGTCTTCGCGAACAGCGGCAACGACGGCTACACGTTTTCTCGGCCCCGCTCGGGTAACGAGAACATCGCCTTTTCGGACGACAAGTTCCGCCCTTGGCAAAAGTGTTGCAGGTAATCGCTTATTGTAGCTTGGCTGAAATTCGCACCATTGGATCGATGTCGTTTTCAAGACGCCCCACTCATCACCAACTACGGGCACATCGTCACACTGCGGACTCCAACCAGCGTCCATGGATTTGATTAGATCCGCAACTGCTGCACGAATCCAGCCGTCATCATGTGGAGACATAAGACTTTCCAACTGCTTTGCATAAAGCGCCTCAGCTTCCTCGACTGCCTCTTTGCGGAGTCTCCTCGCCTCGTCGATTTGCGCGGCGAGCCCTTCGACCCGAACGACAATTCGGCGTTGCTCGGGGAGAGGCGGAAGGGGGATTTCGAGGGCTAGGAACCGATCTTCCTTGAGCCGAACGCGGTTCGTCGTTCCCTCACTGGCACGCAGGCATAATTCTACAAAACCTGCCGTTCTGCTGAGCCATCCGAGATAGTCCAAATCGAGCCGTTCTTTGTTAGCCTGAAAAAGAGGAAAATCATTGGTGACCAAGCCGCCGTCCAATGACTCAGGCACGAGTCCCATTGCCCCATTTCGGGCGTCGATGCGTGACGCAATGAAGTTGCCGGTTTTCGCAACGTATCGTCTGCCATTTATCTGGGCGCCTGACACGCGACCGCGCTCCACCACGCCTTTCCCCCAAAGTCGCACGGTAATTTCGCTATATTCGCGGGATGGGTCGGCTTCGATGGCCGCGCCCGTGCGGGAGAGCACCGATCCCAGTCTCACCATGGGCCGGAAATTCGTTAAATTATGCGTTTGACTCATGAAGGGGATTGGAGGATAAGTGGCTTGGACAAGCGCAGGATTTGTAGAGGTCGCTGGAAACAGTGGCAGCCCGCATGGGTGGTAACTCGAACCTGGGGTCCACTTCAACCGGCGAACAGCGCAAGATGCGGGTTCGCCGTTTGCAGTTTAGGGAAGTCGTGGGGCCAGAATTTCACACCATAGCCGAGGAACCCGGCTTTTGGGTGGCGGTAGAAGGTCGGCCAGAGGTGGCGGGCATAGCGTTCCTCGACATCGCCAAAGCGGTTTGGCGACACCGCCTTGAAGAGGCAGTGGGCAATGGCATCGGCGACTTGAAGGCCTGCCATCTGGTTTGCCTGCACGGCCCGGACATGATCTGGGTCAATCACGGGCCAATGCACCGAAACCTTGAGGCGGTCCTGTTCCAGGCGCAAGCGCTTGAGGTAATCGCGCAAGTCGTCATAACTCATTTGGTCGCGGTTGGAGTAGATGATTTCCGCAGAGCCGTCACCCTGATCCGGGATGACATGGTCACGGCAGAACCACGAGACCCGTTCCAAGAGGAGGCGGCTCGCATAACGGTAAAGCTGGTGTTTTTGAGCCTGGAATTTTTCCGGTTCCTCGATTGAGGGTTTGTGAATCAGGACAGAAACGGTGCGAAAGAGATCCGACGCCCCGCCAAGATGCCGAGAAACAGCCACCGACTGCGCATGGTCGAGTTTGAGGAAATGAATCGGATGCTTGCGCTCCCGGCCGAGTATCTGGCGGATTTCCCGCATCAGCTCCACGATTCCCACATCCCGCTGTTTCCGCACGATCACGGCTGACAGGATCAACCAGCGGGAACTCCCTTGTTGGTCCGGCTTGAAGACGAAGCCTTCGTCCCCGGACTCGTCAATATAGACTCTGTAACTGAAGCGGTTCATGACGATTTCGCGAGCAGGCAGCGGATGTTTCCCACAATCTCCGCAATGCGCAGTTCCTTTGCGAGGATGGAGGTCGCGAGTTGTTCCGGTGGGAGATGGGTGATGTCCTCCTTGGCGCTTGGGTTCTTGCGGTCGAGATTGCAGCCATTAGCTAACAACTCAGCGGCTGGGACTTTCCAGGCGCGGTCGTTTTCCACGCGTTTCGTCCACCATTGCAGGCACTCGGCAAATTCCTCGAACTGGATCGGCTGGGTTTTGGTGTAGTTTTTCCGGCCCTCGGGAAGCGGGTGCTCGTAATACCAGACTTGCTTGGTCGGGCCGCTGCGGTCGAAGAAGAGGATGTTGGTGGGGATGGAGGTATAGGGCGCGAAGACTCCGTTAGGCAGGCGGACAATCGTGTGGAGATTGAAGTTTTTGAGCAAATCCTCCTTGATGCGGGCGCAGACGCCGTCACCAAAGAGCGTGCCATTCGGCACCACCACGGCGGCGCGTCCGGGTTTGGGGGCGCGGCGGAGTTTGCGCATGATGAGTTGCAGGAAGAGCAGGGCGGTCTCGGCGCTGCGTTTGTCCTCGGGAAAATTGTCCTGGATGCCCTTTTCCTCCGCGCCGCCGAAGGGTGGATTGGTTAGGATGACATCGACGCGCTCCTTGTCGCCGAGTTCGGTTAGACGGTGGCGCAGCGCGTTGCCGTGGTCGATGCGAGGTGCCTCCAAGCCGTGCAGCAACAGATTCATCTGGCAGAGCAGATAGGGCAGTGATTTCGGCTCGATTCCTTGCACGGACGCGGTCTGGAGAATGTTCCTGTCTGCGACGGTCTTGATCTGACTGGAAAGGTGGGTGAAGGATTCGACGAGAAACCCGCCGGTTCCGCACGCCGGGTCTTCCACGACCTCCCCAAGGCGGGGGTTGGCCGCCGCTACGACAAAGCGGACGACCGCCCGCGGTGTGTAAAACTCACCGGAGTCACCCGAGGCGTCGCGCATTTCCCGCAGCATCGACTCATAGAGCGAGCCGAGAGTGTGGAGTTCTTCGGATGAGGTGAAGTGAATGGTGGCGATTTTGTCGATGACGTCGCGCAGCAGGTATCCCGAGCGCATGCGGTTATCAATGCCCGAGAAGACGGTGGAAATCACTTCCTGCCGCTCATCCTTGCCAGATAGGCCGCGCAGATAGGCGAAGAGACCGGGTCCGGTCTTGCCATTGGGCAGCACCGTCTCCTGGTCATTGAGGAAAGCAAGCAATTCCTCGCCGGTGACGCCCTGCGGGTTCGACGCCCAGTCGCGCCAACGGTAGGGCTTTTCAATGGCAGGCTTGAATTTCTTGCCGGCAAGGGTCGCCCCTTCCTCGCGCTGTTGCTCCAGATCATCAAGGAACTTGAGAAACATGATCCAAGTGAGAATCGGCAAGCGGTCGAGGTCGCCGTTGAGGCCCTTGTCCTTGCGCATGATGTCGCGTGCCGATTTGACCACCGCACCGAGGCGCTGGGCGGTGGTGAGTTCGACGGCGGCTTTGCGGGCGTGTTTGGTGGCGGCTTTTTTGGCAGGCATGGTTGGGTGAAGTTTACCAGAGTTGGCGAAGGCGCAGGGCGAACTCGGAATTCTTGACTAGATGGGAACTGCGAATTTCCTGCAAAAGTTTGCCAAATTCGGGGCCAAGGGCTTGGGCGACCTTTGTGCGTGGCATCGGGTCAAGGGTAACCGGGCTTTCGACACGCACCACCTTGCTGGCCTTGCCTTTGATGTCTTCCATCCGAAGAAACCGCGCCGGGGGAGAAACATCAGGGCTCCGTTTGGTTCCATCTATCAATATGATCTCACCGGAGTTCTCCCGGATAGCAGCCGGAATGTTAGGAGTCCACTCAAACCACTTGAGTTCAAAGGCAGTGGTGTCTGAAATCAATGCCGCCGCATGGGGTTGGGTTTTATTGGCCTGCTTCTCAGCAAGTTCTGAACCATCCCGGCTAAGGACGGCGATCCAGAGTGGGGCCTGTGCAGATAATGCCTGCTGGTGCTGCTGGCGGGGCGACGGTGGCGCGTCATTCTCCCATTTCGGTTGCCGGTAATAACGGGCCATTTTCTCAACAAGTTGCGGACCGACGCGAGAGCCGCGAAGGCTGAGCACAAAATTGGACACGTCATTGACGGCTATGGGATCTGTGGTGCGCAGTGCGGCCTCCTTGAGCACGTTGGCGGAATTGGATGAGACATTGCAGGATCCGACATAGGCAACGTCCCCGAACGAGAACACCTTGGCATGGAGGTTTTCCCACGAATGGACCTCAACTCCCGCCTTCAGATAGGCGCGGATGGCATCAGGGTTCGTTAGACCACGCTCCAGTGCCGCGCGGGAAAAGTCGCAAACGAGGATGCTGCCCTTTTGCAGAGGGAGAAGTTCGGGGGCGTGGCGGCCGACGTAAGCCACCGCGACAAGGCACCGGGATTCTTTCGCTGCCGAAGTGATCGACGGCCAAAGGTTTTCGGAAAGCAGTGAAGATGACTCAGGAGGCATACAGCAAGGTTTGTAGTTGCGCCACCGCATCACGCAGTTCTTCCGCCCCGCCGAAGAGTTTGACGATCTCGCCCGGTTTGCCGTGGTTGGACAGGGGCGGGATTTGGAGCACGTCGGGCAGGACGAATTGGGCGGTGCCGTGTTCGGCGTATTTTTCTAGCAATTCTTCGAGAAGTTCACGGGCTTCGGGGCCGTATCGGGCGAAGAAGTCCTTGCGCTCGGAGCGCAACGCCTGGGCGCGTTCCCGCCGGGTGCGCAGCGGCGCGTTGTAGGCCAGGTGGCACAGAAGGTCGAATGGATCGGCGTCCGGTTCCTCGGCTGCTTCTGCGAGTTCGTCGAAGCTGATGCCACGCTCTGCCAGGGATGCGATGATGGCCGCGCGAGCAGCTGGATCGGCCCATTTTTTCCGCAGGGCGAGCACGCTGGGGAAGAGATCGCGGACTTTGTCGCCGGCATAATCGGTGTAGCGGATGACGCGGAGTTGTTTGCCGTCCGGATCGAGTTCGTAAACGAGGTGGGCTGCAATCCGGACCTCGCCGTTGTCGAAATAGAACTTGCGCGGTTGATCCGGCGGCGGGTCAACGATGATGGGGGCGTCGGGGGGCGGGGGTGGGAAATCCGGCGGCGTGTCTGGAGGATCGTATTCCGGTTCATCGCCATCGTTGAGGGGCAGGCTATCCGAATATTCGCGGAGTTCCTCTTCGGTGACACATAGCGGGTCGCCATCAAACGTCGGATCGGCAAACATCCGGGTGGCCGAACCGGTGTAATCAATGATGGAGAACCAGAGTTTGTCATAGTCATCGCGGACACGGGTGCCGCGACCGATAATCTGCTTGAACTCGCTCATTGAGCCAACCACGCGGGCCAGCACAATGTTTTTGCAGGTGGGTGCGTCAACGCCGGTCGTCAGAAGCTGCGACGTGGTCAGGATGGTGGGCGTGATTTCATCGACGTCTTGAAAACGTCCAAGGTGACCGCGACCGATGAGCCCTTCGTCGGAGGTGACGCGGCACACATAGTCAGGGTATTGCCGGACGAGGTCCTGATTGAGGTTGCCAAGTGCCCGGCGCATTTCGTCGGCGTGCTCTTGATCGACACAAAAGACGATGGTCTTGGCAAAGCGGTCGGTCTTCCTGAGAAACTCGGTTAGGTGGCGGGCGATGGCTTCGGTGCGTGCGCGGAGGGCGACGACACGTTCAAAGTCCTTGGTCAGGTATTCCTCGTCAGGGATCGCCCGTCCGTAGCGGTCGAGTTCATCCTTGGTCGGGCGCCAGCCTGCGGCGTCCCACTCGGTAATCACCCGATGGACGCGGTAGGGGGCGAGAAAGCCGTCTTCGATGCCCTGGCGCAGGCTGTATTGATAGATCGGGTTGCCGAAATACAGGTAGGTGTCCCGGTTGTCCTCGCGCAGGGGCGTGGCAGTCATGCCAAGCTGAAACGCCGGCTCGAACCACTGGAGGATTTCACGCCAGTTCGAATCATCGCGGGCACTGCCACGGTGGCACTCGTCCACAATTATCAGGTCAAAGAAATCCCTCGGGAATTCCCGATAGAGTCCTGAGCGATTGGCGTCACCGGCGAGGGCCTGGTAGATGGCAAAGTAGATTTCCCGGCCTTTCACGATTTCCCCGGACTCGATCTTGTGCCGGGCGTCGCCGAACGGAGCGAACATCTTGTCCTTCGGATCATCGACGAGGATGTTGCGGTCGGCGAGGTAGAGAATCTTTGGTTTGCGGTGCTCTCCGTTGCGGTTCCAGCGGGCGTTCCATAGCTTCCAGCAGATTTGGAATGCCACAGCGGTTTTTCCCGTGCCGGTGGCCATGGTGATGAGTTGGCGGCGTTTCCCCAACAGGATGCCGACCACGGCGAGAATGACGGCGATCAATTGATAATAGCGTTCGCCCTTTTTGACGGCTGAATTGATCGGCGTGAGCAACTGTTCCGCCATGTGGTCGCTGATAATGCCTTTCCCCTTGCGATAGCGCGCCCATAATTCTTCCGGCGTGGGGTATGAAGCCAGCACCGACTCCCTGCCGGTGAAATAGTCGAATTCGATGATCTCGTGGCCGTTGGTCGCGTAGGCGAACATCAGTCCCAGGAGTTCGGCGTAATCCTTCGCCTGCTGAAGTCCCCCACCGGCAGTTTTCCAAGCAGCCTTGGCCTCAAGCACCGCAAGCGGAAAGCCGCGCTCGTAGAAAAGCAGGTAATCCGCGCGTTTGGGTGGTTTGCGGACAAAGCCCTTGCCCACTGGCACGATGCGCCCGTCCGTGATGGTCCTCTGTTCTGCGATAAAATGCGGGTCGTTGTCCCATCCCGCGCCTTGCAGGGCGGGGACGACGTGCTTCCGGCAGGTGTCGGCTTCGGTCATCAGATGGTGAGTGGGGCTGACATTTGGCTTATCCGAACCAAACCATTCCTGCCAGTCAAAACGCGGTTTTCTGTTCCAGACCGGTTTTATCCAACAAATTCTGTCCATGGCGGTGCCCGAATACAGTGGCAATGATCGCGAACAGGCAAATGCTTCCGTTAGCTTGAAATTGCTCGGTTTGGACCACCCATTTGTCGCCAAGCAATTGCAGAAATGGCAATCCCTGCCCCCGGAAGAACTAGGTCTTTGCGTCCAGTCGCCAGATGGTCGTCAAGGCGTGCTCTCCGTTTGGCGCATCGAGTCGCGCGACGGCAAAGGGCGGACCCAGGCACGCATCGTTTCCATCGCCTGTGGCACCGACAATGTCCCCAGAGGCCAGCAGCACGCGTGACATTACGTTGGGATGCTTGGCGGCGCGGAGCCTGATTTTTTTGGCTGGTGTTCAGGTGGGGAGAGGGCCGGAAGGACAAGTTTAGCGGCCGGCTTTTTTGGAAGCTAAATACTGCTTCCCCCATTCTTTCCAATAAGACAAATCGACCCTCATTTGTTCAGATTGAAAACTCATAGGAATTTTGAAATATTGTGCCTTCATGTGAGCCACGAAATCTTGAGGCAAGATAACATAGTAGTGTTCAACATACACCGCGAGACCTTCTGGCCAAGCGTAGACGCCATCAGTCAATTCCATTGATCCCATCTCGCAATCAGGTCTGCCGTCATCGAATCGGCATTTTGAGTAACCCCAAGATCCTCTAAATCTCTTTCCAGAACGAAGGTATTCGACAATTTTTTGTCTTGATTCGGCTTCCCAAGTCGGATCGACAAGATCCCGAGGATGAGGGTAATCTCCAACCTCCTCTGAGTCTTGCCAATATCCAATCATCTTTAGAATTTTCATGTTGAGTCACGGGCTGAACAGCATCCAACTACTTGGTTCTGCCGCGAAATGTTGCTCCGAGGTGGGCAAGGCGTTTGGGTGTTGAGTGAGAGTAGGTGATCTTTGCTCCGGTCCAACGGCGAAAACCCGCAACGGGCGGAGGTGGAAACAACGGCGAATTTGCAAGGAGCCGCTCCACTGAAACCCGTTCCTGAGCCAGCCGAAATTTCCGGGGTTCGTAGCCGGGAAGCAGCATGGACTTCAAATTGCAAATAGGTTGGCACGGCCTCCGCAATTGGTTGGCGCGTGGGTTCAATCCGTTTAATCAGGGATAATAGACAAAACTTCCAAATAGCAACTGCTGGATTTTTCAATTCTTACCCAGCCCTGTCCTTCCCATCGCGACAGCGCATTCAGAATGTCAAAGTCGTCCAAATTTCGATTAGAAAATAGCGGTATTAGTTTATCCTCTGGCCACCTCGTGAACCCCTCATCATAAAAACGGTTCAAGCCAGCAATTGCAATTTCAATAGCTTTGTTCATTTATTATTGGCGTTGAAACAGTATTTTTCCGGTTCGTGTA
>JBILFE010000724.1:0-8259 GCA_044351705.1 Luteolibacter sp.
CGCGGTTCCGGGCAGATGAGGGGGGGAGAGTTATTGGTTAAAAGTTAGATGTTATTGGGAATGCGTCCGGCATGTCCCACGAACTACCCAATAACCAATAACCTTTAACCAATAACCTTTAACCAATAACCTTTAACCAATAACCACCCCCCCACAATTCCCATGACTCCCATTCTCATCGGCGGCACTGTCGCTATCGACCACGTCAAAACCCCCACCGCCGAGGCCGCCAACCTCCTGGGAGGCTCCGCCGCTTATGCCGCCATTGCCGCCTCTTATTACACCACGCCCGTGCATCTGGTCGGCATTATCGGCAAGGATTTCCCGCAGGCCCACCTCGATATGTTAGAAAGCCGTGGCATCACGCTTGAGGGCCTTGAACGCTCCGCCGGGGATTCGTTTTCATGGTCGGGTGAATACCATGAAAACATGAACGACCGCACCACCCGCCAGGTCGATATCAACGTGCTGGAAAACTGGAGTGTCAAGGTCCCTGCGGCCATTGCCGGCGCTCCCATCGTCGTGCTTGCCAACATGGCTCCGGAAAACCAAATCCAGATGCTCGACTCATGCGCGGCCGTAGCTGCGACCGTAGCTGCGGCTTCCAGCCGCAGTCTTCCGCATATCCCCGGTCCCCCCCCCAACGCCCCCTTCGTTGTCGCCGACACCATGGACCTCTGGATTCACATTGCCAACGACCGTCTGCACGACGTTCTCAAGCGCATCGACCTGCTTGTCATCAACGAAAGCGAAGCCCGCGAATTTGTGTCCACCAGCAACCTGGTCGTAGCCGGCCAGCGCTTGCTGGCCAAGGGCCCGCGTTTTGTCGTCATCAAGCTGGGTGAGTTTGGGGCCATGTTGTTTGCGGCCGATGCGGCGGGTGGCGAGCTTTCCGCGGCGAATTTTTTCCGTTGTGCCGCCTTTCCGCTGCATGAAGTGATCGACCCGACCGGTGCCGGGGATTCCTTCCTCGGCGCGTTGGCTGGCTATCTGGCCGCCACCGGCCGCAGCTCATTCACTTTCGACGACATCCGCCAGGCGGTGGTCGAGGGCTCCGTGGTGGCCTCTTTCACCTGCGAGGCATTTTCCACCCGCCGGCTTCAGCAAATCACCCGCGCCGACATTGACCAGCGCCTCGCCTTCCTCCAATCCATCACCCATTGGCCGTAGGCCCGCGGCGGCGGTGCCTGACGCCCTGGCACCTCATGGGCAGGGACGCCTCTCCGGGGCGTGCGCGTCAAGTTAAGGGGGTAGTTATAAAAACCCACCGGGTTCTGGTAAATCGTGCCAAAGAAACCACTGAAACACTGATTGCCACTGATACCACTGAGAAGAATTTTATGATTATTTCAGTGGCATCAGTGGTCCTCAGTGCATTCAGTGGTAAAAATCGTCACGCAAAATCATAAAATCCCGTTAATTTGACGCGCATGCTCTCCGGGGCGTGCGCTGGAGTTTGGATTTTTGTGAGTCATGTGGCGGCAAACAGCGTGCTACAAAGGTTGGGTTCGAATTTAAGTGGCTTCGTGACAAGGAATTTTCAATATTCCGGTTTTTTCCTTGCCTCCTGTTCAACTGCTCAATTTATTCAAAAAATGTCCGACAGGTGCGACTTATCCGACTTTTCGGTTCTTTTTTCATTCCCCCATTCTAACAAAAAACACGTCACGCTGCCCGCCTCCGTCAATTAAAAAAAGCATATGAAAACAAAATCCGCCTATTCCCTGGTCCGCACCGGTGCCCGCGCCGGATATCTGCTCGCCGTTTCCATCGCTTCGCTGCTGGCCACCAGCCACAGCCGCGCTGACATCACCCTCAACGGCACCCCGCAGACTTTCGCCGGGACTGAGACCGGTACGTCCAGCCCAGGTGTCAACGGGTCATTCTTCCAAGCCACCAACGGCAGCTCGCTCAATCTCGACGGTGCCAGCTACACCGTGGAAACCACGCGCGTCTTCTCCGGCACTCAGGGAGTTCTCGGTATGACGCCGACCAGCAACGTGCTGCTCTACACTGGTGAAGTGAGTGGTTTTGCCATGCTGCCCGGGGCCGGCGGCGATAACTTCTCGACCGCCTTCAGCGGCACCTTCACCCCACAGGAATCCGGCGTCCACAACTTCCGTTGGGACAATGACGACCGCGGGGCCATGTACATCGATTTGAATGCGGATGGAATATTCCAGACCGAGGAACGCGTTGGTAACATCGAATGGCATGGCAGCGGCAGTAAGACCCTGACGGCTGGCACCGCCTACAACTACATCTACATGACGGGTGAAGACGGCGGCGGCGATAGCAACAATTGGTGGATCACGACGCCCAGCCTCAGTGAAAGGCGGGTGAATCCCAGTGATGGCACCCAGACCGGCATGTGGAACGTCGGCAGCATCGCCTACGGCCCGCTCAGCTTCACCGGCCAGAATTTGATCGTCGATGCCGATACCGCGCTGTCCCTGAAGACCAGCACCACGCCGCTGGACTTTGCCTCGCTCATTGCCAATGACGGCACCGCCACCATCAGCACCGTCGGCGGCGTCAATACCCTCACCTTCACCGACACCACCGTGGCCGCCGGCATGACCAGCGGTCTCTCGACCGGTGCGGCCGTCACCCTCGGCCCCGTCACCATCGGTGACGGCGGCACGCTGGTCGCCACCGGCAGCGGTGCCAAGACCGCCACCAGCATCACCCTCAGCGGCACCACCGGCGGCATTACTAGTGGCGGCACATTCAATCTGGGCACCTACTCCGACGGCGGCGACCCCAAGACCCTGACCCTTGGCGGCACCGGCACCATCGTCATGGACAACAGCGCCAATACCATCGTCGCCTCTAACACGACCATCAGCCTCACCGGCGGCACCCTCGACACCACCCTGACGGCTGCCGGCACCAACGACCCACTCGGCGGCGCCAGCGGCATCCAACTCGCCAATGGCAAGCTCATGCTGGCGGGCCAGACGACCATCACCAGCAACGCGCTGAAGGCGACGCTATATAACAACCTGCCGAATGGTGATTGGAGGGGCTACATCGAATTCTGGTCGGGCGGCTATGACCTGCGCTATCAGACGCCGATTGCCTCCGCCACTGAAACAGGTGCCATCTGGTATCGCAGCAACGGCAGCGAAGGGAAAAAGAAGTGGAGCGACCTGTTCACCGGCCAAGCCGACGAGGGTCATTTCTATGTGATGTGGCAGGGCCAGTACAAACCGACCACCACCAGCAACAAAATCATTGGTACTTGGGAGGTCGATAACGATTATGAAGCTTTCGTCAAGATCAATGGCAACTGGGAGCGCTGGCGCGATTCATGGCGCGAACTTAGCTCCACGCAGTGGTATGACATCGCCATCACCTATGCCAACTACGGTGACTACGGATCAATCCGCATTCCCATGCACCAGTCGTACATGGATTGGACGGGCCTTGATGTCTCCTCCGGCAATCCATTTGGTGACTTCCGCACCAGCTCCGTCGGCGCGTTGGCCTTGAGCGGCAAGACCGTGACCCTGAATGCCAATTCCGAGATTTCGGCGGTGTCGGATTCCGCAGTGGTGTTTGGCGCGCTCACCGTGAACAACGGCGTGCTGACCCTCACCGGTTCTCCTGGCACGACCTTTGCCAGCACCACCATCAGCGCCGGCACCGGCAAGCAGATCGGCTTCAACAGCGCCTCCAGCGTGGCTCTTGGAGCCATCACCGGCAACAGCGCCACCGGCACCTTTGTGAAAGCGGGCGCGGGCACCCTCACACTCAATGCGTCCAACACCGGTCTCGGCAACATGATGTTCGATGTCCAGGCTGGCAAACTGACTGCCGTCAACGCGGCCAGCATCGGCGGCTCAGCCAGCGTGCAGCTCTCCGGCGGCACCCTGCAACTGTCCACCTCCGGTGGTGGTTCAGGCACCTACAACACCGCTGTTGACGTCACCCAAAACAGCGCGCTCACGGCCGGTGTCGTGGGCAGCGGCATGACCTCCGTTGCGATCGGCACGGCCGGGGACGGTAGTAAGTCCCTGACCGTCCGCAACGGCATGACCCTGACGCTGACCAAGACCGACGGCTATGGCATGACCATCAACGACAGCATCGTCCTCGAGGACAACGCCACGTTGACCGTCGATGGTTTGGCCACGGTGAACTCCATCGAATCCTATGTGGTTCTTAACAACTCCGGTGGCACCACCCTGACGATGGGCAACAACTCGACCATCACCCTCGCTGGCGCCGGCAAGCTCAGCACCGACAAGGCGATCGACATCTACAACCTCAACCTCAACGGCGGTCAGCTGTTACAAACCGGCAGCGGTACTGCCAAAAACATCCACGTGCGCGGCACGCTGAAAGTCGACAGCTCGTCCACCAACCTTGACCTCACCGACGCCGTCCTGACCACCGAGTCGAACGCCACCATCAACCTGGTCAATGGCGCGCTCACGACGGCAACCGCTCTCAATGTGGGCAACCTCACGGTGGAAAGCGGCGGCACCCTCAACCTCACGGGCACCGGCACCGATCGCGACGTCAGCGTCGGCGACACGCTGCGCCTGGCTAACAAGTCACTCAACCTCACCGGTTCGACCCTGAGCGTCGGCAACCGCATCCAGCTGGAAGGTTCGTCCGCGCTGACCTATTCCAATGCGCTGACGTTCAACAATCTCTGGATGAACGGCGACTCCACGATCAATCCGGGTGCCAACACCACCATCAACGGCCAGATCGAGATGTACAACACCGCGAAAGCCGACTTCACCGGCCATACGCTTACGACCAACTGGCAAAACCTCTACCTCCGTGACGGAAGCGTCGAACTCAAGGCTGGCAACAACCTGAATTTAAACTATCTTGAAATGAACAGTGGTGCCAAGTTGAGTGTGCCCAGCATCACGCTCAATGACCGTGCCTACCTCCGCAGCGCGGACAGCCGTTATGGCAACAACGTCCATAGCTTCAACATCTTGGAAAACCCGAGCAACCCCGGCAGATACATTGATATTAATGGCGGTGGCTATGACCGCAACCCATGGGATGGCAGTTCGGACCTCTACCTCACCGGCACCAACGCCTACACTGGACAAACCAACATCAACGACAACACCGTGCTGGTGGCCAATGAGGGCGTGGGCCTACCGACCAATTCGACCCTTAGCCTCCAGAATGGTGTGCTGGGTACCAGCGGCGACTTCACCCGCCTCATCAGCAATGCCGCCGGTGGCAATGTGGTTTGGAACGGCGCGGGCGGCTTCGCCGCTTACGGCGGCCCTCTAACGGTTTCGCTGGCCACCGCCACCGGCGGTGCCAACGCCCAACTCTACTGGAACAGCTACACCGACGGCTTCAACAATAACAACCTCTACCTTGGTTCGACTTACGCGACAGACAGTGTCACGTTCACCAACCCCATTGAGATCAACGGCTACGCACGAATCTACACCCATAGCCGCACCCAGCTCGCCACCCTCTCCGGTAACCTGACCGGCACCAGCGAAATGGAAAAGAACGGCCTCGGCACCTTGATGCTCGGCGGCGACAATAGCGTCTACTCCGGCAACATGTATATCCATCGCGGCGTGCTTGACGCCGGCACCGACTTGGCCGGGCTGGGCACTGGTGCCCTGGTCCTCCGCGCCGACACCGACGATGCCAACTACAAAGGCGCCATCCTGCAAGCCAGTGGCACGCTCAACAAATCCATCGGTTGGTATGAGGCCGGAAAGCTCAGCTGGGACTGGAGCGGCGGCGGTTTTGCGGCCCGCAGCGGGGCTCTCAACGTGTCCCTTATCACGGGTGAAACTGGCAACCAAGTCCTGTGGGGCAGCAACACCGCCGGCTTCAACGGAAAGCGTCTGATGTTCGGTTCGGGCACGGCGGATAACGTCGTCACCCTCACCAACAACATCGATGCGCAGAACGAATATCGCTATGTCTGCGCCTTCGACAACCCGAATTCGGTCAATGACAAGGCGGTGCTCTCCGGCTCCGTCACCAATCTGCGCGGCCTTGAAAAACGTGGCGACGGCAGGTTGGAGCTGAACGCCTTTGTCACCAGCGGCGAACAGGTCCGCATCTATGACGGCGGCACCTTGAAGGTCATCGGCAACCTGCGCGCCGGCGACTTGGAAACAAACCCCGATACGAGATACACTGGTTCGTCGCTTAACAACGTTGAAAATTACGATGGCAACCTCATCGTCACCGGCAATGTGCAGGCCAACTGGTATTATGGCGGGGGTTCGGCGGCCAATTCGGCGAATGACATCACCGGCAATGTGACCGTCCATAACCTCTACGAACAAAACGAAGGAACCGCCCACATCGGCGGCAACCTCCAGACTGGTGACAACGGGATAAACCTTCGCAATACCTCCCTGGTTACGGTGGATGGCAACATCCGCTCCGGTGCGCCGAGTGGCAGCGCCGCAGACCGTGACATCAACAGTTGGAGTGGTGCCAGACTGGCTGTTGGCGGCGACGTTGCGGCCAGCCGTATTTACTTCGAGCAAGGCAAGGCTGCCAATGGCCAAACCCCCGGCATCAGCGTCGGCGGCACCGCCTACATCTCTGGCGAAGTCGATCTTCGCACCGGTTCATCGACCTTTAACAACCTGACTTCCAATAACGTCAATATCCGCTATGGTGCGGACTTCACCGTAAATGGCAACCTGATCACGACCGCTCTGGATGCCAATGAGCAGGACTACTGGGATTACGTCGGGGGTCGCGGTCCCTCGCTGCACTTGAACGGCACCGCCACTATCAACAGCGGCAACGGCAATATCAACCTCAATGCCAACAACCCCGGCACCGGCTACGGCGTGCTGGATGGCACGGCAACCGTTTCCGCCAACTACGTGGGGATTCAAAACACGGCCAAACTCGCCGGCACCCTGGCCCTCAACGTCAAGGACAAGGTGGAAATCGGATATAACTCCGTGCTCGCCCCGGGCAACAATGGCGTGGGTACGCTGGCCATCGGCCTCAACGGCGGCAGCGGCGGCAACTTGCAGATGAACGACAGTTCCAAGTACGAATACGAAGGTGGCGACATGGTCACCGTCGCCGGCACCCTCACCGTCAATAACAACTGGACGCTCAAGATGAAGGCCACGGGCCAGCGCCTCGCGACGGGTGGTTCACTCATCCTGTTCAAGGTCGGCACCCTCGGCACCTTTGATGACACTCCGACCTACGATGTCAGTGACCTGATCACGGCTGGCTGGATTCCCGGCGGCTTCGACACCGGTCTCCTGAGTCTCTCGGTGGTCGATGGCAACGTCATCCTCAACGGCATCCAAGCGCAACCGTCCGATTGGACCGGTGGTGGCGCTGACGACGACTGGCAAACCGCCGGCAACTGGGGTCTGGCCGCAGCGCCGGGCAATGTCCTGATGTTTGGTGGATCCCTCCGCACCACGCCTAACAACAACTATCCAGCCGGCACATCCTTCGGCGGGTTGATGTTTGCAGCCGGGTCCGCCAGCTTCAACCTCACTGGCAATGCCATCGCCCTCGCCGGCGACATCACCAACCTGTCCTCCAACAACCAGTCCATTGCGCTGGACATGAATCTGACAGGCGCGGTAACCAAGGTTGATACCGGTGCTAACAACATCACCATCAGCGGCGTCCTCAGCGGCGTGGGCGGCGTGACCAAGCTCGGCGCGGGCGTCCTGACCCTGTCGGGTGCCAACACCAACACCGGCGCAGTGACGCTTTCCGCAGGCACCGTGAGTGTGGCCACCATCGCCAACGGCGGCGTGGCCAGCAATCTGGGTGCGGCATCCAGTGCGGCCAGCAAGCTAGTGTTTGACGGCGGCGCGCTGCAATACACCGGTGCCGGCAGCACCTCGGACCGTGCCTTCACCATCAACACCGGCAAGACGGCGACCATCGAGGTCACCAACGTGGCAGCCAATCTAACACTCGCAGGCGGCACGGCTGCTTCGACCGGCAGCTTGGCCAAAACCGGCCCCGGCACGCTCACCCTGACTGGTGCGCAGGCATTCAGCGGCGGCGCAACTGTTGACGGCGGCAAGCTCGCTATCGGCAATGGCGGCAGCGGAGCGTCCCTCGGCAGCGCCGTGGTCCTGTCCAACAACGCCAACCTCACCTTCAACCAAAGTGACGACACCACTTTGACCAAGGTCACCAGCGGCAATGGCTCGCTCACCAAGGATGGCACGGGCAAATTGACCATCTCCACTGCACAGACCTACGACGGAGCCACCGTGGTTGCCGCAGGCACGCTGAGCTTGA
>JBILFE010000281.1:0-5371 GCA_044351705.1 Luteolibacter sp.
TCGGCACCACCTACGGCCCGGACGACTTGTACAAAGACGGCAATGAGCCGGTCTCAAACAGCCGGTTGCCCAAGGTCGGAACGTACTATATCGACGGTTATGCGGCGAATAATGGCGGTTCGGATGGACACACCGGGATTCTCGAGTCGGATTCGTTTGTTCTCGGTGAAAGCTGTCAGATCGACTTGCTGGTCGGCGGTGGTGGTTTCAGCTGGAGTGGAACGCCTGCCGCGCCGGCAGGTTCTATGGCCGGCGTTGCGTTGGAGCGCGAGACATCTCCTGGCGTTTGGGAAAATGTGTTCTGGGAGTCCGGTGCCGGGAACAACATGACCAGGCGGAATTGGGATGCAAGTGCATATGCGGGCCAGAAGGCCAGGCTGCGCGTTTACGACACCAACACAGGTGGCTGGGGCTGGACTGCGGTTGATGACATCCATGCATCCGCAGCTAGTTTGGGCCTGACCGGTGGCGCTGCCGTCAACGTGCTTCCAACCACCACGGCGCTCGCGATTGCTTCGGGTGCTGTGCTCGACCTCAGCGGCGGCACCCAGCAGGTTGTCTCGTTGGCCAATTCTGGCAGTGGCGGCGGCAGCTTGACCAACAGCGGCTCGTCTGATGCCACGCTGACAATCATCGGCACTGGCACTGCCACCTTCGGCGGTGTCATCAGTGACGGGGCTACCAACAAGTTCGCCCTGGTCAAGGACGGCGCCGGCACGCAAGTGCTCTCCGGCACCAACACCTACACCGGCGACACCACCGTCACAGGCGGTACTCTGAAGGTCCAAGGTTCGTTGGCCAGCGCGCAGACGACAGTGACCGGCACCCTAGGCGGTAATGGCACGATCAGCGGCACGGTGACCTTGAGCGTCGGCGGCAGCCTCGGTGCCAAGATCAGCGACTGGGGTGGCGCGGCCGGCAGCGGCTTCGAGGATCTGGCAGTTGGCGCGCTGGACATTGCGGCCGGTAGCCACACGATCAGCCTCGACACCACCGGCATGAGCGGGTTCTCCGAGTCTAACAAGATATTCCGGATCCTGACCACCGGCACCGGCATCACCGGCTTCAGTGCGGGCGACTTCAGCGTCGTTGCCACCGGCTTCAGCGGTACCGGCACCTGGGCGGTCCAGGAAACCAGCGGTGCCTTGGAAATCGTCTACACCGCCTCGGGTGGCATGAGCCCATACGACACCTGGGCCAGTGGCAGCTTCGCCAATGCCTTCACTCAAACCGGCCTTGACCAGGATCAAGACATGGACGGACACAAGAACGTGATGGAATACGGATTTGACACGGATCCGACGGTATCGTCGAGCAGCTCGCTCGCCTACAGTTCCAATGGCACCACTGGCACGGTCAGCGCGCACGGACAACCCATTCTCGTCAAGGAAGGTGGCGTGTACTACGCGGTGTACGGCCGCCGCAAGGATCACCCCGCAGGTCTGACCTACACGGTGCAGTTCAGCGCGGAGATGAACCCGGGCCAATGGGTCAACAGCACCGACGCGCCCAGCGAGCCGTTTGCCAGCGACGCGACCATGGAAGTGGTCAAAGTGCCGTATCCGTCCGGCTTGATTCAAAGCGCACCCGGCCAATTCCGCAAAGCCCGCTTCTTCCGCGTGGAAGTCACCCAACAATAAGGGGTCAAATCCAACAAAAAACCAAACCAATCGGTTATGAAACTCACCTATCGGTATTCAACAGGACTGGCGGCGATCTCGCTGGTGATGTCTGCCTCGGCGGATGTTATCTACAGCAACCTTCAGGACATCATCATTCCGGCCGATTACGACGGGGTGTACTTGGATGTCAACGCGGCCAGCGCGGAGGCCTACATCGTCAACCCCAACGATGCGGACACAAACTGGGATATCAACCCGTTCTTCGGCGGCAAGGTCGTGGCTAACAGCCCGGCCTTCCAGCCGGTCCGGGTCGAGGATGGTGGCTTGTCGCCGCTGGTGAATTTGTCCACGCCGGGCACCGTCATTGATGCCGCGAGCCTCCACTTCTCGTCGACTAACAACGGTGCCGAATATGGCGGGTCCCAGACGCATCTGGGAAACACCATCACTGCCGGTGAAGTGGGCACCATGGGCTTCAAGGTCAACCTCAATACCAATCTGGAGACTCCCCCCACGTGGGCCTACGGCTGGATGCGCGTGGTTTTCACCGACAACACCGGCGGCGCCATGGTCAAGGATTGGGCGTACGACACCAGCGGCTCAGGTTTAGCCACCGGAAACGTCGTGCAAAGCGCGGTGGCTAGCAACGCGCAGACCGTCACCTTGAACTCCGCCGCCGGTTCCTTCACCCTCGGCTCACAGATCACTAACAGCGGTGCCGAAGGCGTCAATGTCAACAGCGTGGTCAAGACCGGCGCGGGAACCACCATCCTCACCGGGGCCAACACCTACACCGGCACCACCACGGTTTCGGCCGGGGCCCTGTCCATCAATGGCAGCACCGGCAGCGGCGACGTGACGGTGAGCAACGGCGGCACCAAGCTCATGGGTACGGGCACTGTCGGTGGCAACACCACCCTCACCAGCGGTGCCATCCATGCCCCGGGCAACAGCGTTGGAACGCAGGCGTTATCCGGTAACCTGACTTATAGCAGCTCGATCTTTGAGTGGGAACTGGCCACCACCCCGGACACCTCCGGCCGCGGCACCAACTACGACGCGGTCAATGTCGCGGGCACCCTTGGCGGTTCCGACGCCATCTTCCGCGTGGTGCTCAATGGCTCCCAGGACTTCAGCGAGGGGTTCTGGAACTCCAACCACAACTGGACCGACCTCTTCACCGCTGCCGACGGCACCACTCCCAAGACCGACTGGGCCAACATTTTCAGCAGTGTGCAGTATTACAATGGCAGCCTTGGCAATATCGGCATGCCCGACCAGCCAGGGCGCGTTCAGCATGACTGGCAACACCCTCACCTGGACCGCCGTGCCCGAAGCCTCCAGCGCCCTCGCCGGACTTTTGTTAGGCGCCGGCCTGCTGCGCAGAAAAAGAAGCGCTGTTCGGACACCATGGCCGCCCCATCAAGGAACTCCCCAACTGCGATCACCGGGACAATGAGAATTTAACGGCTTCGGAATCTATGACATGGCTGGCAACGTGTGGGAGTGGTGCTGGGATTGGTATGCCGGGTCCTACTATGCCACGCCTGATAGTCTAACTGACCCATCCGGGCCGTTCGGATCGAATCGCGTGTTACGCGGCGGTCACTGGGGCATCAGCGCCGCCAACTGCCGCGTTGCCCTTCGCTTCAGCAGCAAGCCCGGGCAGCACGGCCACGTACTACGGCGGGTTCCGCCCCGTCCGCAGGTAGGAGACTTCCTTTGAGCTGGCAGGGACCGACCTCCGGGCGGTCCGGTGGGGGCAAGCCCGCTATGCCAACCAACTCCTGCTGCCCCCGCACCCATCCGTGATGAAACACCGCGTTTCCCCCGCACCCCGACCTTGCCCCAACCGGACCGCCCGGAGGTCGGTCCCTGCCATGGTTGCCCGCCATACACATCCTTTCCTCCCCATTCCTATCAACCCAAACCTACTATCCGCCATGCTGCCCGAATCCTGTCCTGAACGCGCGACCCGGGGCTACGGGCACCTGCCGCCGGACTGGGTGGCTGCCGACGCCACCTTCTTCATCACGCTTAATTGCCAGGTGCGTGGCAGCTCCCAACTCACCTGCGGCGATCTTCCGGGCAAACTCTTCCAATCCGTGGCCTTCTATCATGAACAACACCGCTGGTGGCCGGAGATGTTCCTGCTCATGCCCGACCACCTCCATGCCTTGGTTTTCTTTTCCTGGGAAAAAGGACATGGCCTCCACCACGTGCTGGCGGATTGGAAACGCTACACCGCCCGCGCATTCGGGATTGTCTGGCAACGCGACTTCTTCGACCACCGCATCCGCAACGATGCCGACCATCAGGACAAATGGGCCTACATCCGGGAAAACCCCGTGCGCAAGGGGCTCGTGGAAACGTTCGAGCACTGGCCCCATGTGTGGTTCCCGGACCGCATTGGCTGGCAGGGACCGACCTCCGGGGAGGGCAGGCAGGGACCGACCTCCGGGCGGTCCGGTGGGGGCGAGTCCGCTATGCCAACCAAATCCCTGCTCCCCCGCACCCATCCGTGATGAAACACCGCGTTTCCCCCGCACCCCGACCTTGCCCCAACCGGACCGCCCGGAGGTCGGTCCCTGCCATTGTTGCCCACCGTACCCCACCCACCCCCCAACCTAGCCAACTCCATGAACCTTCCCAAATCCCACCGCACCCTCGCCGCGCTTGCGGTACTGTCCTCAGAACGTCCAGTTCAACGACAGCGTGCCGAAGATTTGGTCGTCTTGCTGGCCCTTGAATTCCTTGGTTCGATAGACCATGGCGTAGGCAATTTTGGTGTTGTTGTAATTGACCGCCACTCCCACACTGAGATCGGCGACGAACGGATTGCTGTCCACTGAGTGACTGTGGGTGAAAGTGTTGCCATCGAGGAAAATGTTGCGCGCCACCGCGCGGCCATCCACGCGGGTGAAGAAATACGCGCCGAGGTCGAACTGCGAGCGATAGGCACCCATGGCCCCATCCAGCGGGGTGGAGGTTGTTGCGGCAGGGCCGATGGACGCAGTGCCGAAATCATCGGGCAGATTCCATCCCGCGCGCAACTCCGCGCCGAGGTTGGCAAAGGTGCGGACGGTGCCGACGGCGGCGCCCGCGAGAGGCAAGAGTTCCCAGGCCAGGCCGCTGCGCCGCTCGTAATGCGGCCACCGCCACATGCGTTCATAGGCGAGGGTGAAGCCGACTTCGTTATGGAGTTGGTTGTCCCAGCCATTGGGGTGGTCCGTGCCGCACAAATCGTGCATCAGACGCTGCGTTTTTTGCGCATACGACCATGGGCCGACGACGCCGATATCGAGAACGAGGGAATTTCTCACAACTTCATTTTTCCAGACGACGCCGAGTGCCAGATAGAGCCAACCCGCATAGGGGCGGTCGTCGGGGATCAGGTCATAGGCATCGGTATCGGCCGGGGTATAAATGTTTTGTCCCAGCGCGAAGACGAGGTTTTTCTGAAAATTGTCCTCATTGATATAGGGCAGCAGGCTGAACACGGGCAGCAGCGGGCTGGCATAGGGAGAGTCAGCGAATTGTTCCAAGTCGCGCGAACTCCAACTCAGTTTGAATCCGTTGGTGTAATACTGGTCAGTGCCTGCAAACAGATCGTTTTCGATGTAGAGTCCCATGGTGCCGCCGGCGTCATCCTTGCCCGTGGCAGTAGCCGCCGCGTTGAACAGGAATGCGAGCAGGAGGATGGCGAGTGGCAGGTGCATGAATTCGGCTACTTCTTTCGGATGGGCATT
>JBILFE010000435.1:0-3992 GCA_044351705.1 Luteolibacter sp.
CAAGTGTGGAACATGGTATTTGATCGCAAGCGTGCCCACATCAATCAATGCGACCTGGTCTCCGGGCTCCACGCCCTTTGTGCTTGCTGGCGAATCATCAAAAATCGCACATATCCAACGCCCGTCCGGGCTAAGGAGCATATACGGACACATCATCTCAACCCCTTTGAACTCGCGTGATTTCACACCTCCGTTGGGGTCGATCCTGTGAATCGTGGGGCGGAGCGGGCGGCTTATGTCATGTTCCACCTCGATTGCCATGACGATCCCGCCGCCCGGAGTCCAATCCAGTGAATAGCAAGACGCCTCAGGATTCTTGTAGCTGAAGACGATCCGGTCATTTCCGCTTTCCAAATCGCGGACATGTAGATCATGATCATCTCTGGCCCAGTAAGCGATTTTCTTTCCGTCACGCGAGACGGAAAACAAGTGGGGGGCGTGGAAAACGCTGCTGAACATGGGAAGCTCGTATCGGCGTGCTTCTTTCCCGTCCTTGTCCCGCTTCCGGAGGACGAGTCCGTTCCCCTCCCGCGTCATGGTGAAAAAGAACCCCTGAACCAACGGGCCATTGCATGGGAGTTCCCGATATTGCTTCGCCGGAATCGTTGCCACGACCTTGCCCTCCTGGTAATCGAAAATGCGCAGATCCGGATTCCTTCCTCCGACCAGTCCGCAACTGGTCGCGAAGATGCAGCCCATCGCTGTCATCATGATCACGGCCGGTTTCATCAATGTTTCTGACATTTGTTTCATCATTGTTTCAGGCGGCGGCGCTCGGCGATGCAAGGGTGGCGCTCATCGCGTGCCTGTCTGATAGCACGGCGACTGACCGGGGACAATCCGAAAGTTGAGACAGCCGGAAGTTGGGACGCACTGGCCAATGCCCGCGCTGCGGAAAGTAGTGGTCCGGGCATGTGGCCCGGATCCTAGCCACTCCTCAACGGATTTTCGCACGGGAGAATCTTCATCTGATTTCATAGCAAGAATCCGGCGATTTTGCGGATGCCGCAACACATGAGAATGCAACACCCCGTTAAAGCCCCATGCGAGCGCGACATCCGGGTGGTCCGATCGGACCACCCGGATGTCGCGATGACAAGTTGGATCCGGCGCAACCCTCCCCTGGGCTGGCGGCTTCATCAGGTTGACAAGCATGCCTCGATGCAGGATTCAGATGCCTACACAGCGAGCCTGGCGAGTCGCCAAGCACCAAGTGAGCGCGACATTCCCATGGTCCGATCGGACCATCCAAATGTCGCAATGTTAGATTGTGGCCGGCGACCGGAAGCCCATCAAGACGAAATTTCCAACGGCGGGAGTTGCATCAGCCATCGTTGATGGCTATGATGGCCGCTCACGTCTCGCCGGCAACGGACAAATTGAGAGTCAAATGACGGATTTTTTCCGCACCACCGCTCGCGTACCGAACCCTAACCAACTAACACAACCATGAAATGCCTGTTACTGCCGTTGCTGCCACTGCTGGCCGCGCTCACCTTGCCAAGCTGCCTGCAACAAGCCACCACGATTCATCTCAACAAGGATGGGAGTGGCACGCTGGTGGAGGAAACCACCTTTGGTGCCCAAATGATGGCGATGCTCGGGCAATTCGCCGGTCTCGGCGGCGACAAGGCCAAAGACCCGCTCAAGGAATTGGCCTCCAAGGAAAAGGCCGCGACCCGTGCCGCCGCGCTCGGCGAAGGGGTGACCGTGGAAAAGATCGAAGCCATTGAAGTGAAAGGCAACAAGGGAGCACGCGCCACCTACCGCTTTGCCGACATCAACAAGCTGAACCTCTCGATGTCCGGCGGCCTGCAGGAGGCCATGCCCAAAATGCCGGGGGCTCCCGAGGCCAAGCAACCGAAGGAAAAACCGACTGTGTTCAAGTATGCCGCAGGTGTGCTGACCATCACCAGTCCCGACAACGACAAGCCGGAGGCCGCTGCCGCCAAAAAGCCCGAAGGAGCCCCCGAACTCGGTGACGAGCCACAGCAAGCCATGATGAAAGAAATGATGGGCGACATGAGGATCAGTCTCAAGGTGGTCATTGAACCCGGCATCGCCAGCACCGACGCCACCAACGTGGATGGCAATACCGTCACGCTTATGGAAATGGACATGGGCAAAATGTTGGATAACCCGGAAGCCTTCAAAAAGCTCCAAAACGCTGACCAGAAAAACCCGGCAAAAGCCATGGCGGCGCTCAAGGACATCAAGGGTGTCAAAATGGAGGTCAAAAAGGAAATCAGCATCAAAGTGAAGTAAGCCGCGAAAAAATTGCAGAAAAATGGCTTTACAACCGGGGGTGGAAGGGTAGTCTTCGCGCCCCCGGTTCCGATTCGGACTTGTCTATCCATCCCCTTCCCCCCCACCCCTTGCCATGAAAGTTCTCTCATCCTTGTCCTCCGCCAAGCGCCGCCATGCCGATTGCCAAGTGGTCAAACGCAAGGGAACGGTTTACGTGATTTGCAAATCCAATCCTAAATTCAAGGCCCGCCAAGGATCCACCCCCGGCACCCGGCTCTCGAAAAAAGGTCTCTAAGCCGACCCCGGGTCAGCCATCTATCCGAATCGCCTTGGCCAGCATGGCATCGGCCATGTCGAAATCCGCCACACTGCGCGCGTGAATCCGGCACAGCGTCTGCCCGTGATCCACGGATTCGCCGGATTTCATCAAGCGGTCGAAACCCACCGCAAAATCCACGTCGTCGCTTGCCTGCGAGCGTCCGACGCCCAATTGCAACGCGGCCTGGCCGATCAGGCCGGCATCGACCGTTGCGATCACGCCGCTGCGTGAGGCAGACACCTCGCGGATGATCGGAGCGCGATGAATCTCGCCGAGTCGCGGCAAGTCCGCGGGATCGCCCCCCTGTGCGGCCACCAGTTCGTCAAACTTCCGGCGCGCACTTCCATCGTCGAGCATGGCCTCCATGGCCGCCCGCCCAACCCCGCCAATCGCGACCGCCAGATCCAGCACCAACTGCCGCAAGTCCGCCGGGCCGCCACCCTCCAGGCACTCCAGCGCTTCGATCACTTCCAGCG
Organism: Luteolibacter sp.; assembly: GCA_044351705.1. Classification (GTDB taxonomy): domain Bacteria; phylum Verrucomicrobiota; class Verrucomicrobiia; order Verrucomicrobiales; family Akkermansiaceae; genus Luteolibacter. Next base: position 3,043 of record JBILFE010000435.1, read on the forward strand.
CGTTGCCCACCGCCCGCCCGGTCGGTTCATCCATCGGATTGAGAATCGCCCGCACCTCCACGTTCATATCCCGTCCCACCGCGAGCATGCTCGCCGCCAAGGCTTCCGCCTGCTGCTTGCCGCGCATGAAGGCTCCCGTCCCATACTTGACATCCAGCACCAACCGGTCTAACGATTCAGCGAGTTTTTTCGACAGGATCGACGCCGTGATCAACGGAATCGAGGGCACCGTGCCGGTGACATCCCGCAAGGCGTACCATTTTTTATCGGCCGGGCAGAAGCGCTCGGTTTGGCCCATCATGACCACGCCCACACGCTCCAACTGGGACTGCGCCGCAGCCAAACTGAGAGCCACCTTGAAGCCCGGGATGGCTTCCAACTTGTCGAGTGTGCCGCCGGTGACACCCAGCCCCCTGCCTGAAACCATCGGCACCCAACACCCGGCGCAAGCCACCAGGGGTGCCAGCACCAGCGAAACCTTGTCGCCGACGCCGCCCGACGAGTGCTTGTCGACCACCGGCGGATGCCCGCTGCGGTGCGTGAAGCACTCGCCGCTGGCCATCATGGCACGAGTGAGAGCCACCGTCTCGGCCGCCGTCATGCCCCGGAAAAACACCGCCATGGCAAAGGCCGACATCTGGTAATCGGGCACCTCACCGCGGGTATAACCCTCGATCAAGCGGCCGATCTCGCTGACCGACAGTTCCTCCCCCTCGCGCTTGCGTGAAATCAAGGTTGGAACATGCATGGCGAGTCGTGTTTCTAACTGTTTCGGCGGCGCAGAATGCCCCTGTGGCGGAAGCTTGGCAAGGAGAATGAAGGCGCATTGTAGCGGCGGTCTGTGACCGTCGCTGGTCTAGGACCGTCGCTGGTCTGTGACCATTGTAGCGGCGGTCTAGGACCGTCGCTGGTCTAGGACCGTCGTTGGTCTAGGACCGTCGCTGGTCTAG
>JBILFE010000436.1:0-3988 GCA_044351705.1 Luteolibacter sp.
GAGGTACTGGTTCTGGAGCCGGATGAGGCGTATCCTGACTCGACATTTGTTGAAGATGTGGCGGTGTTAATCCCGCACTGTGCCATCGTGAGCTGCCTTGCCGCGCCATCACGAGCTGGTGAGACTGCCGGCATACGTGCAGTGTTGCCACGGTTCTATACGCAGGTTGAGGAGATTATCGAACCCGGCACCCTGGATGGGGGGGATGTCATGCAAGTAGGCCGGCATTTCTTTATCGGTGTTTCGGCCCGCACCAACCGTGACGGGGCTGAGCAACTGATCGAGATCCTGCGACGCCATGGGATGACAGGATCGGTGGTGCCGATATCGGAATTTCTGCACCTTAAAACCGGTGTCACTTGTGTGGCGGAGCATACCCTGCTGGCGACAGGTGAGTGTATCGCGCGTCCGGAATTCTCAGGCTTTACGGTCTTGCCGGTACCCGCAGGAAAGGAAGGGGCGGCCAACTGCATTCGCATCAACGATAAAATCCTAATGCCCGCAGGTTTTCCGCAGGTTTACAAGATGCTGATTGATAGAGGTGAGGACATCATCGAAATCGAAATCTCCGAATATGCCAAGATTGATGGTGGTCTGACGTGTCTATCACTCCGCTTTTAGGAAATCCGCAGTGAACAAATCGCCGAGGCCCCCCCAAAAAGCCGCCGGCCTTGGCTTGCTCACAGAACTTCATTGTGGCAATTAGGGATGAGGGGTCACTCGGCAGCGGAGGCTGGCGCATCCTCTGGTACGAGCACGAGCGTGGCGCCGATCTCGGTCTTGAGCGTGACACGCTCGCCCTTGAGGGTATCGAGTTTCTTGCCGTCGCGATAGACATCCACGGCCTTGCCCGGCCACGGATTGAGCAGGGTGCAGGGGCGGCCCTGCTCGCTGACGAGCTTGACGAATTGGACCGCGCCGTCCTTGAGCGCGCTGGAAACCAGGAACGCATCCCAGGTGCGCAGGCTCATGAAGCGGGCGTCCTGGGTCTTCGGCCACACCGCAAACAGCCGCAACACGTGGCCATGGCTCATGCATAACATCTCGTTGATCGTGTTAGGCACGATGCTGCAATTCTCGATGCCCTCGACGATGCCGGTGGTCAAGCCGTTGGTGCCGCCGATCTTCGCGATCATCCCGCGCAGTTCCTTGAGGATGATCTGCGGATCGTAGCCCACCCGCACCGCCGCCGGGTAAAAGCTGTTCATGCCGTTGTTGTCAATCCAGCGGCTGTGTGCGGCAATCGTGTTGCGGGAGATCTCCAGCAGTTTTGGGTCGCTGTCCAAGCCGATCGCTCCGGCCGGATAGATATGTTGGACTCCGCAGGTGTTGTTCACCCACCAGTCGATGCCCTTTTCGGTGTAGCGGAAGACCGTCTTGCCGTCCTTCTCGAAGGTGGGAAAGGCGCTGATGTGCTGCAGGATGTGTTGCCACTTGTCGCGCCGCGGGCCATCGATGCCAAGCTCCTTGCCCATGTCCAACGCCGTCTCAAATGCATTGCGCACCAACCCCAGCGACATGATCGAATTGAAATCCTTGTCGCCGATCCCCCCGGCAGTGTCCATCGCCTCGACCACGCAATCATTGTAGATCACGTAGCGGCCATTCTCGAACTTCAGATAATCCTCCCAGAAGTTTGCCACCTCCAGCACAAACGGATAGACCGTCTTGGCGTAGGCCTTGTCATACGTGTGGTACCAGTGCATGCTCATCGGCACCAGCGCGTAGGCAGCGTTGCACTTCTGTCCCGAGAAAAACCCGCCCTCCTGATAGTTCTTATCCGTCAGATTGCCCTTGCGGCAAGTCTCGATGCCCATGGCGCCGATGCCCACCGAGTAGTACACGCCGCGCACATTGAGCAGCTTGCCCGCATAGTAGCGGCCGCGCTCCATGAACGCGAGCACCGGCGCATGATAGGGCGCCGCCTGTTCCAGATGATTGGACGAATACAATCCATAGAACGGCGCTTCGTAGTTGTAGTTGAGATGGTAGTCGCCGGCCCAGCGCGGATCGTCATCGGTGACCCAAATCCCGAACAGGCCGGGTGGAAACTCACGGTCCCGGCTGCTGCTGCCCATCAGGTAATTCGACAGGTAGTAGCGCTGCTCGACTATCGGGTCGCCGATCTCCACCAGTGATTTCGCCCAGAACCCGCGCCACCACCCGGCGTGTTGTGTTAGAAGCGTGGCCACGGCCCCGGCAGTGAGGCCGGTGGCCTTGTGTTGCGCGGCGGCCAGCGGGTCTTTGGCATCAAACGAACTCTGCACCGCCACCGCGACTGTGACTTTACCGCCCGGCTGCAAGGTGAACTTCGGCCCCGGCTGCGATTTCGCCTTGCGCGGCGGCGGCCGCTTTGGCGGCGGATCGGGCACGACCTCTTCAACCACCGGCTCCAACGCCGGCTGGCTGAGCTGCCCGCCTATCACCGTTAGAGCGCTGGCCGCCGACGTCGGGATCTTCACCCCCTCGCTGAACGCCTTGGTCGCCCACAGCAGGGCGTCCTTGCGCCCGAGATCTTCGGTCGACCCGCGCCCCGGCGCCGCCCACAACCGCGTCTCCACCTCCACCGGTTGACCCTCGACGGCGAGTTCAACCAGCAGGACGTCGTCGGTGGCGGCAACCAGCGAGCGCATGGTCACCGTGCTTGCGCCCTTGGTGAAGCGCGACAGCGTGACTGCGGGGAACAGCAGTTGCTCGGTTAGATAGGTGCCGCCGGCCAGTGCCGGGATGTTGACCTCCAAGCCGCCGAACAGCCGCGGGCCGCCGGTCCGGTGGCCGTCGATGAGCCGCCAGAAGTTGTTCTTGCTGAGCCAAAAGCGCTGGGCTTCCGGTGGCCCGCTGAGCACCGCGCCGAGGCTGCCATTGCCTAACAACGGGCCCCGCGCCGAATCGCGCGACGGCACGCCGCCGGGCGGCGCGTCAAACACCGTCTTGTATTGGGAGACAATCCGCTCGGCCGCCGCCTGCTGCCACACGTCCGCCGCGGCGCAAGCTGGCCCCGCCGCTAACAGACCCACTGCCAGCGTGATGGCGCCAAACCGGCTCGATTTCCATTCAAGCATGATTTTCACAAAGCCGCCTACGCCCGGCGCGGCCCGATCTTTCAACCTGAAATCCGACGTTGAATGGTTGCCAAGTGGGAGGAAAACCACGGATTACACGGAAAATTTTGGTTTGGATTTTTCCGCCGATCAGTCAAACAACCAGCGGCGCGGGTGAAGCCGCGAGCCTATCAAAAAAGGGGTTTTTCGATGCGCTGCATATGGGGATTGCGTAGATGTTATTGCAGCCGGGGAGCAGGTCCAATTCGAGTGCCACCCGGCCCACGGAAAACATCACGCGACTATCGACCCTGAGATCGGCGGCCATGGCGCAGGCCGATCCAATGGCAATGCCCACATCCACGGTATTCAAGGAACATGGCACTGCGGGAAATTCATTTTTTGCCTCACAGGATTCAAACCCGCAATAACCACAATTCAAGCCTTGGGATTGTTGTCGGGTTCCAATAAGCACGATGGCTTCGGCCTGAAGAATGTTCTGCGCGTCACGGGTGATGAATTTCAGCCCGGTTTTTTCGCCATAATCCAACATGGCCGTGGACAACAAGCGGATCGTTTCACCGCTGGCCACTGCCACCTCAAGGATGTCGATGCCTTTGCCCTTGGGTGCCGTGCGTGCCGCCGTCATCATGGCGTTGGCGACGAGCAGCAGGCGTTCGGTGCGTGTGGTGCGTTCGTTTGTTAGCATGGTGTTCGGTTTCTGATGAGTGCTTGTTGTTTGGTTATTCGAGAACCGGCCGCACAATCCGGCCGCGATCCTGAGCTGGCAAGTTCTCATAGGTGCCGTAGAAATCCGAGTTGCAGTCCAGCCACAGCGTGAGCCGGTGCCAATCCTCCGGCGACAACTTGACGTCGTGGTGGCCGTCTTTGAGCTTGTGATAGAGTTTGGAGTGCAGTGCGCCGAACTTGCCCGGATAGGTTTTTGA
>JBILFE010000437.1:0-3987 GCA_044351705.1 Luteolibacter sp.
TTCAATCACGACGGCAAGCTGGACATTTGCGGCGGACCGTTTTGGTGGGAAGGTCCCGAGTTTAAAATCCGCCACGAATACCGTCCGGCGACCAAGACCTCGAAAATCAAGATGCCCGATGGCAAGGACGCGGTCATTGCCGGCTACAGTGGCGCCAAGGGCACCACCAATGATTATTCCGACAACTTTCTAACATACGCGTACGACTTCAACGCGGATGGCTGGAGCGATATCATCGTGTACGGCCACCCCGGCACCGATGCCTATTGGTATGAGAATCCACAGGGCAAAAAGAATGCCGCCGGAGCGGAACACTGGACGTCTCACAAGGCGGTTGCCGTTTTGGAAAATGAATCCCCCCGCTTCGGCGATATCGATGGCGACGGCAAGCCCGACGCCGTCTGCAATTCCAAGGGGTTTCTTGGATATGCCACCGCTGACTGGAACCAGCCGGCGCAGCCGTGGACCTGGCACTCGATATCGCCTAAGGGGCCCTGGCAGAAGTATTCCCACGGGGTGGGCTTTGGCGACATCAATGGCGACGGGCGCGCCGATTTTCTCGAACAAAACGGCTGGTGGCAACAGCCCGCATCGCTCGCCGGCGATCCCGTCTGGCAATTGCATCCGTTTCCTTTCGCCGCCGGCACCGGCACCGCAGGCGGAGCTCAAATGTACGTTTACGATTATAACAACGACGGTCTCAATGACGTGCTCACCACCCTCAATCCGCATGGCTACGGCATCGTGTGGTATGAACAGACCCGCGATAACGGCCAGATCTCGTTCAAGGCCCATCCCATCGTCGGCAATAAACCCGAGGATAACAAATACGGCGTCAAGTTCTCACAAGCCCACGCCTTCGATCTCGTGGATATGGATGGTGATGGCATTTTGGATTTTGTGACCGGCAAACGGTTCTGGGCGCACGGGCCGACGGGTGATCCCGAGCCGAACGCCCCCGCCGTGCTCTATTGGTTCAAATCCGTGCGCAACCCGGATAAATCCGTGGATTTCATCCCATATTTGATAGACGACAATTCCGGCGTGGGCACCCAAGTGGCCGCTGCGGACTTGAATGGCGACAAGCTGCCAGACGTGCTGGTTGGCAACAAGAAAGGCATCTTTGTTTTCATTCACGAGACGCGCAATGTCAGCCGCGCTGAGTGGGAACAGGCGCAGCCCAAGGTCCGCCAATAATCATACCGGCGCGAAAGAACGCGGGCTGCGCGGCAGTAGACAGCCATCCACTGCAATGACTGACTTGTGTTCCCCCCATCGTCATATCACCGGACCCCGTGCTCTACTGATGCTGGCGCTTGCCATGTCGGTTGCCATGCCGGCGCGCGCCGCTGAAAACTGGCCACAGTTTCGCGGCCCGCACGCCAACGGCCAGACCCAGGCCAGCGGCCTGCCCGTCACCTTCGGCGAGGCCGACAACGTGCGCTGGAAAACCCCGCTGCATGGCAAGGCGTGGTCGTCACCCGTGGTCTGGGACCAGCAGATCTGGATGACCACCGCCACCAAGGAGGGCAAGGAGTTAGGTGCCGTGTGCGTCGATGCCGAGTCGGGCAAGATCGTGCACGACGTGGTGGTTTTCAAAATTGAAAAGCCGGAGTTCTGCCATCCGATGAACAGTTATGGCACACCCACCCCGGTGATCGAAAAGGGACGCGTCTATATCCATTTCGGCACGTATGGCACCGCCTGCCTCGACACCACCACCGCCAAGACGCTGTGGACGCGGCAGGATTTCCCCTGCAATCATTTCCGCGGCCCGGCCTCGTCACCCATCGTGGTGGAGGACTTGTTGATGCTTACTTTCGATGGGGTCGACGTGCAATACCTCGTGGCACTCGACAAGGCCAGCGGTAAGACCGCCTGGAAGCGCGACCGCAAGATTGTCTTTGATACCGAGGATACGGACTATCATAAAGCGTACTCGACGCCGGCCGTCATTTCGGTGCAGGGCCAGGCGCAATTGGTGAGTCCCAGCGCCGGTGCCACGATTGCCTATGTGCCGCAAACCGGTGAGGAGATTTGGCGGGTGCGCAGTGGCGGCATGAATGCGGCGGCGTTGCCCCTGTTTGGCAACGGTCTGGTCTATGCCACGAGCGCGGCCGGCGGCTATCAACTTTTTGCGGTGCGGCCTGACGGGCGGGGTGACGTCACCGAGACCCATGTGGCATGGAAGTTTGCCAAAAACGCGCCGACGCGCTCCTCGCAGATTCTGCTAGGCGAGCGCTTGTTCATGATCAGCGATGCGGGCGTGATCTCGTGCATCAATGCCAAGACCGGCCAGAGTGTGTGGCAGCAACGCTTGGGAGGACCCTTTTCCGCTTCCCCCCTGTTTGCCGAAGGCCGCATTTACTTTTTCGGCGAGGATGGCGACGTGCCGGTGATTGCAGCCGCAGATGTATATCAGCTATTGTCTAACAATAAACTCGGCGACGGCTTCATGGCCTCGCCCGCAGTCTACAACCATTCCCTGATTCTGCGTTCGCGCACCCATCTTTACCGCGTCGAGAAGCCATAGTCCTAATCTATCGGATATTTTAAATCCAACTTCGGATTTCGGGTTCAGACCACCTGAGTCTGGGCGAGGGCATCCCTCACAATCCGTGCCGGATCGGTGCCGTCATTGGGCAGCACGCGGTGGCGCATCACCGCGGAAAACACCGCCTGCACATGGTCGGGATAAACCGCCGGGGCCGCGTCAAGAACAGCGCGGGCGCGGGCGGCTTGCAGACTCGCCAGCGAGGCGCGGATGGACACGGCATGCTCGGCCCCCGCCAAGCGGCGCAGGCATTGGCACAGTGCGGTGATGTATTCGGCGATGGCGGCGGAGATCGGCAGCGTCGCGACTTCTTGTTGCAGGGCGCGGATTTCCGCAGGAGTCACCAACGCGCTGTCGCCATTGTGCACCGGGATGACACCGTTGGCGTGGGCCAGGATAATCCGGCTTTGCACCGCGGCTTCCGGCAGGGTCATGGCAATGGAAAGCAGGAAGCGGTCGAGCTGCGGCTCGGGCAGGGGAAAGGTGCCGGTGGCGTAAGTATCGTTCTGCGTGGCTATCACGATGAACGGTTCGGGCAGCATGCGGGTGTCACCATCCAGGGTGACCTGCCCCTCGTTCATGCTTTCTAACAAGGCCGACTGCACCCGTGGCGAGGTGCGGTTGATTTCATCCGCCAGCACGCAATTGGCAAACACCGGGCCGGGAATGAATTGGAACTCACCCCGGTCCATCCGATAGAGCGAGTACCCGAGAAGATCCGCAGGCATCAGATCCGGCGTGAACTGGATGCGTTTGAAAACGCCGCCGATGGAGGCGGCCAGGGTGTGGCCGAGGGTGGTTTTGCCGATTCCCGGTGCGCCTTCGATCAGGACATGGCCCTTGGCTAACAAGGCGGTGAGCAGGAGCGTGGCGGCGTCCTCGGCACCCAGGACGGTGGCGCTGAGACGTTGGTGCAGAAGTTGGAGGGCTTGACGTGACATGGGGGGGGCGCGGCGCGCGTTGCGCGTTATCAGTTATCGGTTATCAGTTATCGGGAGGAAAGAGGGTGGCGCGATTGTTTTCTTCTCTTCGTTTAGAATTTAGAATTTAGTGCTTAATATTTGGTGCTTAAGCCGCGGATGGCGGCGGGATAGAGGCGGTGTTCGACGACCTGGATGCGGGCGTGGAGGGACTCGGCGGTGTCGCCGGGGACAATCGGCACGCTCTCCTGTAGCAGGATCGGGCCGGTGTCCATGCCGTCATCGACCACATGCACCGTGCAACCCGCCTCGGTCGCTCCGGCCTCGAGTGCTTGCCGCCACGACTGCAAGCCGGGAAAGGCCGGCAGCAACGAGGGATGGATGTTGATGATTTTGTTAGGGAATGCATCCAGCAGCGGGCGTTTGACCAAGCGCAGGAAGCCCGCGAGACAAACCAGATTGACGCCGGCGGCGTGCAGGCGCCGGGCGGTTTCCGCCTGTGCCGACTCGGGA
>JBILFE010000438.1:0-3982 GCA_044351705.1 Luteolibacter sp.
ATTCATTTCGGCCATGCGTGCAAGAACCGGGAGCAGATGGCGGTCGGGCGAATCCGCCAGCAGACTCGGATCGGCGCAGAGCACGAAGCGTTTGCCGGGTTGCACCAGCACCGTGCCATTGACATCCAGAATCCGCCCCCTCTCCGGTTGGTGTTTTTCGCGAAGGCGTTGCGAGGTGCGATGATCCTGCCGCTCCCGCATTGCCGCTAGATCCGGCGAGTTATACACCAGCGAATGCAAACGCATCGCACAGGGGACCAGCAGAACCCAGCCGCAGATCACAATCAAGGCCGTCGGCCACCGCGCCGGTGCCTGCTCGGATAGATCATCCTCTCGATCCAACGCCAGCAATATGCCTAACAATAAACCGTCCAGCAGCAGCAACAGCGAACCGTAACTCAAAAACGGATAGTGCGCCGACATCACCGGCCACAGCCCGATATTCACTGCCACATGAAAAAACACTTGTGCCGTCAGCGTCGCCGCGCAGCCTGCCGCCATCACCCGCGAGCGCGGGTTGCGCTGTCGGGCCGTGATCCGCCAGATAAGTGTGAGTAGCAGACCGGTGAGCAATAACACCGCCAGCCCGAACAGAATCCCGCCTGCGCCACACAGCCGTCCGAAAATGAAGTCCGTGTACCACTCAGGAATATTCGGCGGATGATCGCGGCACCCGGTCAACCCGCCCGCATGAATGGACAGCATGGACGTTAGAAGCTGATAGCCGTCAGCATGGAAACGCGCACCCAGCAACCGATCCATCGCCCGTGGATTCACATAATGAATGGAAAGCATGGTGCCAATCATCAATACGGGCGTGGCGGCAAGCGCCGCCCACCGCCGCCAACCGTGCCCACCGGCGACGATCGTTAGACCGATGATCGCAAAGAGCAGGACCATCGGCGCGAATTTACCAAGCAAGCACAAGGGAGCGGCCAGCGCAAACAGCATGACTCCGGCCAGCGCTGGAAGACCGCCGCGCTGCGAATGATTGAAGCGTGGCAACGCATAACTCATCCCGCCAATCACGGCCAGCATCGCCGCGATGAGTCCCGGCGAACGTTGCCACCAATGAGTCCCGTTGATAACCACACCCAGCCCCGCCCACAGGGACAAGGGCACGGAGAGCAACAACAAGCCAAACATCGCCAGCGGCAACCACCACGCGCGAACGATCAGGCGGGCCGGAAGGAAAACACCGATCCCGAACGCCAGTGCCAGCACCTTCAAGGCGGCTGTTCCCTGCCGGAGAACCAATCCCGGGTCGTTCAGCGATACCCGACCGGGGAATGCAGACGGATAGTCCGTCGCCAGCACCCGGAGGGAAATCCCAAGCAATGCCGTTGTGACAATCAGCAATATTACGTTTCTTTTTTTCATGTTTAATATTCGCTTCATTGTTAGCATATATACGTTAGTGCCCGCGCAATAATGGCCGTCGCAAGACATCTGAGATGTGTTGTAGCGGCGCTCTGTGAGCGCCGATGTGAATGAGATGACGTTAGCCGTAAACGCGGGTTCATTGGCAGTTTATGGGCACCGGCGGTCATAGACGCGCCGCTACAATGCGAGAGATATTATTTGGCGGCTCCTTAGAGTGCTGGTTTTCACAGCACCACCACCTCGTCGGAGGCGTCCGCGGAAGGTTCGGTTTCATCGCCGGAGAGATGCCCGACGCAGGCCCTGAGCACAGTATCCTCGAGGCGGACGCGGTCGTAGTAGAAGCCGCGGGTGTGGCCAACCAAGCCTTCTTCGCCGTCGTCGAGGTCGCGTTTGCGGTGGGCCAGTTCGTGGCAGAGGATTGGCAGGAAGGCGGGTTCGGCCTGCCCGGACTCGATGAGGGTGCGCACGGCTGAGGATTCCAGATTGATGCCGATATCAAGTTCACGGTGTCGCGGGTCGTGCCCGACCACGGCTGCGATAGTCTCCCCTGCCCCCATTCCGCTGCGGCCATCTTCGGTGATTGGATGCAGCCGGATGCGCGATGGCGGATCGAAGCGCCCGATGGCATTGCGGAACCATGGACGGTTGAGCAGGTCCTTCAGACTGCCCAGAAACGCCTCCTGCGGCGCGGTGAGGGTGCGGACGCGGCGGATCTGCACCGTCCGGCTTTTGAGGACGCCCTTGCGCGACAGTTCGCGCTGCTTGTCCTCATCCCAGATGAGTTGATCCAGCGAAACCATCTCGAACCCCGGTTGCGCCTTCACGATGGATGTTAGGATGTCTTCAACGGGGCACCGCGTATGGTAGCCCCACATGGCTTCCATCACGATTCGCCGTTCGCACAGGATAAATGGCGTATCCAATGCCTGCTGGAACTCCTGGTACACCTCGGGTTCGCTCGCATGGAATACAAACCCGCCCTCTCGCGTCGCATCGAGAATGCCACGGATCGAGAGCAGTTGGCGGCTGCCGAAGACCTCAAAGGCGGGTGTGTCAGCCAGTAGGTCGAGCAGCGGCGCAAGGTGGGCGTAGGCCGGGGCCAGCGCCTCGCCCTTGAGGCGGATGCCTAACTGATTTCCAAGCGTGTAGGCATTCGCCAGCACATGGGCCACCGCGTGGGCACGCTCAGCGTCCGTCGCCTTGGGGGATGTCGCATTGGGCAGCAATTCCAGCAGGGCGTTGATGCGCGCCTCATCGATGGCTTGTTCGATCCTGCTGAAGGTCGCGTCGCGCAGCAACTTGTCGCGCCCGACGGTTGGTTCTCCATGCCGGGCGAGAACGAGGTGCGACTCATGGTCGAGATAAGGTTTTGAATACACATTCTGGGGCATCTTGTCGCCGTTGACCCGGAACGCATGATAGGCCGACGAGGTTTTTTCAACGAGCATGCGCCGAAGGTAGATGCGCAGGTCGTCGCGCTTGCGAAAGCCCTGCTGACCCGCGGATGGGGTGGAGATGATGGCCAGCGGATCATCACTGCCGCCCGCAGCCATCACATCGCCACGCTGGGCAATGAGTGCTTCCGGTTGGTTGCCGACTTCTTCCCCGTTGAAGACCGCTCTAACAATACAGTCGCGGAAAAATTCATTTAACTCTTTGAGCACTTGATCGTGGATGGCTATGGGAAACAGAAATGAAATGGCGAAGCCGGCGACCGGTTGCGGCAGCCAGTACAACCGCCATTGCGGGATGCCGTCCGGCTTGCTGCGGATCGTCACGCGAGCCGGGCGGCCGCAGACATGGGTGGTGATGAGGACGCGGCGCACGGCGAGCTTGCGGTGAAACGCCCCGACGAGCCCCATGCCGAAGCGCCCGATCTTCGCGTCGCGCTCGCCACGCTTCGAAGATTTGCCGATGTAGTGGAACGCATCAAGGTTGGCCGATGTTAGGCCATCACCATCGTCGTGGAAGGTCAGGCAGGCATGACTCCGCCCGGCACGCAACGCGACGCGCACCGGCTGATCCTCCACTTGCTGGTCAAGCGCGTTGGCGAATGGTTCGTGGATGAGCCCCTGGGTGAGCCGCGCGAATTGGTTGTCGCGAAGTTTATGGAAGGCCTTTTCATTGTGGGCATCGAATAGAAACGCGCGCTCGAAAATGAGTTGTTGGTTCATGGTTTGAACTAGTGGTTGGGATTATTAGAACAGGTTGATGTTGTTGCCGATGTCATCCATGATGTCTTCGATGCTCGGGGTCTGGTTGAGTTGGCTGCCGAAGCGCTTGCGGAGGTCCTTGGTGAGCAATTGCTCGCGGTGTGCGACGGGCAGCTTCTGGCCTTTGGCGAACAGGACTTCACGAAACAGGAAGTGCTCGGCCAAGGCGCGTTTGCCATTGTCCAGCAGCGCCACGAGTCGCTGGATGTGGCGGTTGTCCAGATTCAGGACGGTGCGTTCCGGCGAATCGAAGACATGCGCCGGCGTCCGGGTATCCGGTTTGCCATCAAAGCGCTCGAATCTCCCGCAGGTGACTGCCGTCGTGACCTTTTTCCCTTCCACGGCGAGCATGAGGCGGTCCAGTCCGGCGATGGCCTTGGGCACGG
>JBILFE010000439.1:0-3972 GCA_044351705.1 Luteolibacter sp.
AGTTTTTTCCACGCGATCAGGTGTTGCAGGATTTACGGGCGGAGAGTTACGCTGGCACGACGCTCTTTGACCATACCGGCAAGCCTAACGGCCTCATTGCGGTCATCTCCAGGAACCCGCTGGCCAGCCGCGAGCTGGTCGTGACCACCCTGCAAATGGTGGCCGTGCGGGCCGCCGGGGAACTCGAGCGACTGCAGGCGGAAGAGGCTGTGCGCCTAAACGAGGCGATGCTCCGCGAATCGCAGCGCATCGCGGGTATGGGTAGTTATGTGTTGGATATCCCAGTCGGTACATGGCGCAGTTCGGAGGTGCTGGATGAGGTGTTCGGGATAGACGCTGCTTATGACTGCTCCGTGGAGGGCTGGGCGGCCCTGATCCATCCTGCCGACCGCAGCATGATGCTGGACCACTTCCGCAACGACGTGCTTGGCCGGAACCAGCCGTTCGACAAGGAATACCGCATCATCCGGCAGCACGACCATGCCGAACGCTGGGTCCATGGCTTGGGCAGATTGGAATACGATACCCATGAAAATCCCGTTAGAATGTTAGGCACGATCCAGGACATCACCGAACGCAAGCAGGCGGCAATTTTGTTGCAACGGCAGGCGGAGGAACTCCGTGCCAGCAACAACGAACTGGAGATCTTCAACCGCGCTGTGGTCGGCCGCGAATTGCGCATGATCGAACTGAAAGCGGAAATCAACGAACTGTGCAGGCGGCTGCGCGAAGCGCCGCGCTATGCAACGGATTTGTCTGAGTCTAACAGCTCTCCCGGAGCCACCACGCCCCACCCGCCCGCAAGCGCATGAACCAGCTCCCATACCGTAGCGCGGTGTTGTCGTTTGCCATCTTGGTGTCCGGCCTGCTGGCCACCGGTTATTTCATCCAGCACGAACGCGTCGAGTCGGTGGCCCGGGTCAGGCACAACTTCGACGCCAATTGCCGGGAGATCCAGGCCAAAATCCAGGTCCGCATGACCGCTCACGAACAAATCCTGCGCAGCGGCGCGGCGGTCTTCGCGGATGACAACGGCGTCACACGGAGCGAGTGGCACGATTTCACCGCAGCCCAGAAAATCAATCAGACGTTGCCGGGCATCCAAGGCTTCGGGTTTGCGACGCTCGTGCCTCGCGCGGACTTGGAGCAACATGTCCTGCGGATTCGCGCCGAGGGATTCCCTGCCTATCATGTCTGGCCGGATGGCGAACGCGATATATATTCTTCAATCGTTTTTCTGGAACCGTTTGCCGGGCGCAACCTCCGGGCCTTCGGCTACGATATGTTCACCGAACCCGTGCGCCGGGCAGCCATGGAGCAGGCACGCGATAGCGATGCAGTCGCCCTCTCAGGCAAAGTCAAATTGGTGCAGGAGGACGCGCAGGATATCCAGCCCGGTGTGCTGATGTATATGCCCGTGTATCGGCGCGGGGCCCCGCATGCGACCGTGGACGAACGTCGCGCGGCGATTGTCGGCTGGGTCTACAGCCCCTATCGGATGCGCGATTTGATCACCATGGGCATGCTGGGGCCGTGGGATTTGGCGGTGCCGCGGGAAATCAAGCTGCAAATATTCGACGGCACAACCGCGGCCCCCGCCGCGCTCCTCTACGCCAGCCATCCTGACCTGAACCCAGCACCGGCCCCCGCCGCCGCCACCCAGCGCGAAACCGTGGTGGAGTACGCCGGTAGCCGCTGGCTCCTGCATTTCACCATGCTCGACGCCACCGGTACCGCCGTGCACAATATCCATGTGTGGTGGATTTTTGGTGCCGGCACGCTCGGCAGTATTATGCTTGCGGTCCTGACGCTCTCGTTGGGCACCTCCCGCCACAGGGCACGGATGCTGGCACGGTTAACGACAGATCTGCGGCTGAGCGATAATCGCTGGAAATTCGCCCTTGAGGGCACGGGTGCCGGGCTCTGGGACTGGCACGTGCCTACGGGTACGGTGTTTTTCTCCGCCCGCTGGAAAGCAATGCGCGGCTTCGCGGAGGACGAAATCGGCAACAACATGGACGAATGGGCCAAGCGCGTGCATCCCGACGATCTGGCACCGGCCATGGCCGCCGTGCAGGCGCATTTAGATGGCACGACACCCAGCTACACCAACGAACATCGCATCAGTTGTAAAGACGGCAGTTGGCAATGGATCCACGACCGCGGCCTGGTGATCGAACGCGATGCCGCTGGCAAGCCCGTGCGCATGATCGGCATGCATGAGGATATCTCCGTACGCAAGCAGGCGGAAAAGGCCCTGCATGAAAGTGAGGAGAGCTACCGCACCCTCTTCGACCGGGCAAATGATGGGATCTTCCTGTTGGCTGCCGATGGCCGGCTGGTTTCAGTCAATCAATCATTCGCCCGCATGCATGGTTACAGCGTGGCCGAAATGTTACAGATGCACTTGCAGGATTTGGACACGCCGGCAACCCAGCAAGAGGCCCCGCAGCGGATCGCACGCTTGCTGGCCGGGGAAGCCCTGAGTTTCGAGGTGGAACACTACCACAAAGACGGTCATTTGATCCAGCTTGAGGTTTCCGCCAGCCTGATCTACTTCGGCTCGCAAGCCATGATTCAATGTTTTCACCGCGATATCACCGAGCGCAAGCAGATCGAAATGTTCTTGCGCCAATCCCGCAGCGCGGCTCTCAACATGATGGTCGACGCCGTCGCGGCACGCGACCATGCGGTGCAAATGAAAACCGCGCTGGAAGACAAGAGCGCCGAGTTGGAACGCTTCCTCTACACCGCCTCTCATGACCTCAAAAGTCCGGTCGTGACCATCAGGACGTTCCTCGGCTACTTGCAACAAAATTTGGCGGCGGCCGATGCCGCGAAAATCGCCAATGATTTACACTTCCTCAATGCCGCCGCAGGCAAGTTGTCGAGCATGCTCAACGAATTGTTGGAGATTTCGCGTGTTGGCCGCGCCGTCAACCAGCCGGTGCGTGTCACGTTCCGGGACTTGGTGGACGAAGCGCTGGGTGCGGTGGCCGGGACTATCGCCGCACATGGGGTGACGGTGGAGGTGGGCGGGCACGCCGTCACCTTGCTGGGCGACCGGCCCCGCTTGGCGGAGATCTGGCAGAATCTGCTAGAGAACGCCTGCAAATTCATGGGCGGGCAACCTGCACCGCGCATCGAAATCGGCGTGGAGGCACGCGCTGCGGCGACGGTGTTCTTCGTGCGCGACAACGGCATCGGCTTGGATCCGCGCCACCATGCCAAAATTTTCAACTTGTTTGAAAAACTCGATCCCAATGCAGATGGCACGGGCTTCGGCCTGGCTATCATCAAACGCATCGTTGAAATATACCGCGGCCGCGTCTGGGTCGAGTCCAAAGGCGCGGGCCATGGCGCGTGCTTCTATTTCACTCTCCCGGATGCGCTCCAGTATGAGCCGCCCATGAACCGCCCATGAGCCGCTCATTCTTATACTTGGCCGGGAAATAGGGGTCAGGGTGCAAATCTTGACAGAATTTCAATTCTGCAAAAGAAGTTCAAACCACGAATTGCACAAATATCCACGAATGGTCTGGCCCTCCGGACTTTTTCTAATTCACCTAATTACCCGCTGCGGCGCTGGGCTTGATCCGTACAGACGAGGCTTCAGGCACAGGCGGGCTGAAGCCCTCGCTCCGTTAGATCAGCCCGGCGGGGATGCAGGGGTAGCGGTTAGTGGCAAGCGGCATGCTCTCTGCATGGAGCGCCGGCTTCAGCCGGCTCTGCAGATCGGCCAGGTTAAGCTCGAACTCCGAAAATGGGCACCACGAAGGGCATGAAGTTAGAAAAGGCTGGCACACTACAGGGCATAAAACGCGGGTCGTTATAATATCGACCCTATCCTTAGCACCAGAACCCGGCGCGGGCGTGGAAAATTGAGGAACTTGTCCCGTAAAGAGTGTTCTCGCCGAGCTGGGGCTCGGCGTTCCCGGGGCCATGTTCCTCGGGAGCTTGCTGCTAGTGGAC
>JBILFE010000440.1:0-3971 GCA_044351705.1 Luteolibacter sp.
TCCCGTTGCGTCCCTCCGCGTTCTCCGCGCCTTTGCGGCAAGCCCTTCCGCCTCATGGCGTAAAAAATCGTGTTTTCACTTGCGCTTATTTAATCGCTCGCTTATATAACGCCCGTCATGCCTGCCACACGCAACAATTCCGAACAGGTCGTCGCAATCTACAAGTGCCTGTGCGACGTCAATCGCCTGCGCATTGTCAACCTGTTGCGGATCGCGCCGCAGTGTGTGTGCAACATCGAGCAAGTCCTCGGCATCGGGTCGGTGCGGACATCCCAACAACTCGGCTACCTGCGCCGCCACGCCATGGTGGAAGTCGAAATCCGCGGCACCTGGCGGATGTATTCCTTACCCGCCAAGCCCGGCCCGGAGCTGGCGGGCAACCTCGCCTGCCTGCAGGACTGCATTTTTGAAGGCAAGGTCTTCCAGGACGATCTCGCGCGCCTGAAAAAAATCCGCAGCCGCCAGTGCGGCCCGCAGCCGGCCTAACACACAACCGCCATTCATGCACCCGCCACGCCCGCCCGTCGTCCTGATTCTATGCACCGGCAACTCATGCCGCAGCCACATGGCCGAAGGCATTTTGCGCCAGGCCGCTGGCGATTTGCTGGACGTGCGCAGCGCCGGCTCCAAGCCGGCCGGCTATGTCCATCCGCTCGCCATTCGCGCCATGGCCGAGATCGGCATCGATATTTCCGCTCACCACAGCAAGCACATGGACGAGTTTCTCCAACAAGACGTGGAAACCGTCATCACGGTCTGCGGCAATGCCGACCAAGCCTGCCCGAGGTTTCCCGGCCAACTCAACCGCCACCATTGGGGCTTCGACGATCCAGCCCACGCGCCAGGCGACGAAGCTGCCCAACTCGCCGTGTTCCGCCGCGTGCGCGACGCAATCAAGTGCGTGTTCGAGGCCTACGCCGACGGCCGCCGCGACGAAGCGAAGACCGACCGACCTACAACCCCTCCCCACCTCACATGACCACCTACGTATACGCAACCATCCCGCAACATCCGGGCGAGCAACCGCGCCACTACGAGATCAAGCAAAGCATGAAGGATACGCCGCTGACCCAACACCCGGAGACCGGCGAAGCGATCCGCCGGGTCATCCGCGGCGGCTTCGGCATTTTGGGCAGCGGCAAATCAAGTCAACCACGACCGCCGTCGCGCGGTGGTTGCGGTGGCGGCTGTGGCTGCGGCTGCTGAAATCCTAACATCCAACTCGCTGCCACCATGGAATCAAGGCCCCCAACCCAGTCCTCCCCGCCACCCGACCCGCCCAAGCGCCTGAACTTTTTCGAGCGCTATCTTTCCCTGTGGGTTCTCGCCTGCATGATCGTCGGTGTGGCGCTGGGCAAACTGCTGCCTAACGTCATCGCCGGCTTGAGCAAGCTCGAATTCGGCCAAGGCTCGCAAGTCAACATCCCCATAGCGGTGCTCATCTGGCTGATGATCTTCCCGATGATGCTCAAGATTGATTTCGGCTCGTTAGGCAGCATCGCGAAGAAACCAAAGGGACTCTTCATCACCCTGTTTGTGAACTGGCTGGTCAAACCCTTCAGCATGGCATTCCTCGCCTGGGTCTTCCTGCAACACGTCTTCGCGCCATGGATCGAACCGCAGATGGCAAAGAACTACACCGCCGGGCTCATCATCCTGGCCGCCGCGCCCTGCACCGCCATGGTGTTCGTGTGGAGTTATCTAACCGACGGCGACCCGGCCTACACCTTGGTGCAGGTGGCGGTCAACGACCTCATCATGTTGGTGGCCTTCGCGCCGATTGTGATGTTCCTGTGCGGGGTGGCCGACGTGATCGTGCCGTCCAGGGTCCTCATCACCTCGGTGGTTGTGTTCATCGTCATTCCGCTGGCGGCGGGCTTTCTCACCCGCAAGGCCCTGCTCAAATCCCATGGCAGCGAGTGGTTCGAGGCATCCTTCCTGCCCCGCTTCCAACCGGTGATGGTCGCGGCCTTGCTGGCCACCCTGGTGCTCATCTTCGCCTTCCAGGCGGAAAACCTGACAACCCGATGGGTGGCGGTCATTTTGTTAGCCATTCCCATCCTGGTGCAGGTGTATTTCAACTCGAGCCTGACCTATCTGTTGATGCGCTGGTTCAAGGTACCGCAAAACATCGCCGCGCCCGGTGCCCTCATCGGTGCCAGCAACTTCTTCGAACTGGCGGTGGCCGTGGCCATCACCCTGTTTGGTCCCAGCTCCGGCGCGGCCCTCGCCTGCGTCGTGGGCGTCCTGGTCGAAGTGCCCGTGATGCTCTCCGTCTGCCGCGTCTGCAATGCCTCGCGCACCTGGTATCAGCGCGGCATCAGCGCTTGCCCCCCAGGGAACGGCCCGTGATGAGACCCTCTCTTCAAGAGGGGCACGAGCGGCCCGCCCGTGACTGAGACACCCGCATCGTGGTGCCCGGCCGCACCAGAAATCGGGCGAGGAAGCCGCTGGCGTCCATCCACGTGCAAGCCCCACTCCGCGCAGGCAGGGGCGTCCGGCTACGAAATAACATTCACCCCGCGCAGACCGAAGAGCGGGGCGGCGGCGAGCAAGTGTTTGTCGTTGGAGTGGATTTCGGCGAAGCCGTGTTCGACGGCGGTAGCGAGGTGAATGGCATCGGCTGCGCGGAGATAGGTGGTGGCCGGGGCGGTGGCGAACACACTCTCGACGCGGTCGAGGACGGCATCGGTGAGGGGGAGCCATTGTAGATGTCCTGCGCTTGCGTCAACATGGACTTGGGCGAGGAGGGCTTGATATTGAAGGGCAGTGGCGGCACCTTCCCGAACCTTTCTGAAGGCGGCGGAAGCAAACTCGGCGCGTCCATGAAGCGCACAAGTGAGAACATCCACCGTGGCCGCGTGCGTACGGACTTCGATGCTGCCGCGTTCGCGGCATTGCAGTTTGAAGAGGTAGTTTGCGTCGTAGTAGGCGGCATTCATCGAGCATCCCGTTCTTCGGAAATGATTTGTGTGGAGTCTGTGCCACCACTGAAAGCCCCGTCATTGATCATTGCCTCATACACCGGGAGAAGTTTCCGGTGAGCCCAGTAGGAAGTGCCATTACCGCTTCTTGCGGGCGTAGCTCTCTCTTCCGTGGTGATCGCCTTCTCGATCAAATGAATGGTCTCCTGCGTGACCGAGCGGCGATGGTGCGCGGCCATCTGCCTCAATCTGGCGTGGAGAGGTTCCGGAAACGATTTGATGACTAGTGCTGCCATGGTGGCGGGAAGGTAGCACTTGGCTTCCTTCTTGCAAGCTGAAACCCGCTGACAACCACTCGCCCATCCACGTCATGGACTTAACAGCACATGGCTGCGCGTTCGACTATTCGCAGCCGATGAACCGGCTCGCGGAGAAATTCGCACCCCTGCCGGGGACCATCCCCGGCACCCCGGCCGCCGATTATTCGCATGAGGTCTTCGCCCAGCTCATGCAGTACCCCAACACCCACATGGTCACCAGCAGCGACCTCGGCTCCGGCATCCACCCGTCTAACAAATCCGGCTACGGCGCCCGCGCGGTGCAAGTCGCGCTGGCCACTGCCTATGGCAGGAACAACGAATACCTCGGGCCACGCTATGCGAGCCACACGTTCGACGGCGGCAAGGCCACGCTCAAGTTCACCCACACCGGCAAAGGCCTCGCGTTCAAAAATGGCGATGCCCTGCAAGGATTCATGATCGCCGGCGAGGATAAAAAATTTGTTTGGGCCGATGCGCAAATTCAAGGCGACACGGTCGTGGTCTCCAGCACCAACGTGGCACATCCCACGGCCGTGCGCTACGCTTGGAGCAACACGTTTCAGTGGGCTAACCTGTTCAATCAAGACGGCCTGCCGGCACAACCGTTCCGGACCGACTCCTGGTAAATCCGGCTTTTCCAACATGGATCCTGCTGTAGGATACCGGACGTGAGCCGGGAATCAAAGATCGTAACATTTCCGCAGACAAGCGGGTGTTCCATCCGCAT
>JBILFE010000589.1:0-3122 GCA_044351705.1 Luteolibacter sp.
GTGTTGCTGAGTGGTGACAGCGTGGTGGAGGGCTGCCCGGACTACACGCTGGTGGGGCTGCTGTCTGCAGAGGATACCGTGGCGGGGCAGAGTCATGCTTTCGCCCTGGTTGCGGGAGTGGGCAGCACGGATAACAACCGCTTCGTCATTTCCGTAAATGAACTCTTGGTGGCGCCGGGCAGCCATTTGGATTTCGAAACCCAACCGAGCTTGTCGATTCGCGTGAGAGTCAGGGTTGCCAATGATCTAACATTCGATCAGGTCTTTGCCATCGCACTGTTAGACGAGCGCCAGGAAGACGCCGACGGCGACGGGTTGAGCGAAGCGGACGAAGAAGACATTTACGCCACGAGTGATTTGATTTTTGACAGCGACGCCGATGGCTTTGGTGATGGCGTGGAACTGGCGGCCGGCACTTCGCTGCGGGATGCCAACGAGTGGCCTGCCACCTGGATCATCGGCTGGGGAAACGTCAGCCAAGGAGAACGCGCGACGCCACGGGAAGGCGGCTTTGACAAGTTGGCGGTCGGCCAGTACCACAACCTGGCCATGAAACCTGCGGGATCGGTCATGGCCTGGGGCGGATACAACACCTATGACCAAGCCACGGTGCCAGCGGGCCTCGATCTTGTGGTCGACATCGCGGCCGGCGGTGAATTCTGGTTCGAGGGGTCGGGCCATAGCCTGGCTCTCAAAAGTGATGGCACGGTAGCGGCTTGGGGCTATGATGCCGAGGGCCAACTGGGGTTGCCGGCCGGCTTGGAGCAAGTGGTGGCGATTGCCGCAGGCCGCGCCCACAATCTGGCTCTTAAGAGCGACGGAACCGTGGTGGCGTGGGGATGCAATCCGTTCGGAAGTGTTGAGCCTCTTCCCGGACTGGATGACGTGGTGGCGATTGCCGCAGGTGGGTTCTACAGCCTGGCCCTGAAAGGGAATGGCACGGTGGTGGCGTGGGGAAGCAACTTCAACGGAACGGGTTGGGAAGATGCCACGGTGCCGGTCGGGCTGGCGGATGTGGTGGCCATTGCCGCCGGACGTTTCCACAGTCTGGCGGTCAAGAACGATGGCAGCGTGGTGGCGTGGGGCTACAATTTCAATGGCCAGATCGATGTGCCCGCAGGCTTGGATGAGGTGGTGGCGGTGGCTGTCGGCGGCTTCCACAGCTTGGCTCTGAGGCAAAACGGCAGTGTCGTCGCATGGGGGTTGAATGCCAGCGGCCAGACCACCGTCCCGCCTGCCGCGCAGAATGAAGTGAAGTGGGTCTCTGCGGGACTGCTGCACAGCTTGGCGCTGCGCCGCAATGCGGGACTGCCGGAAATCATGAGTCGCCCGTTCATCACAGCCAGGCCCGGTGTGGCGTTTGACTTTCCGGTGGTGGTGGCCAATGCGGATGGTGCCCAGCCGGTTTTCTCCGCAATGGGTTTGCCAGACAGTGTGACGATCCATCCCGCGACGGGAATCATCCACGGCTGCGTGCCAACCGCCCTGCGCCGCTCCTTCCAGATCCGGGTTCAAACCGATCAGGGACTGCTAACCCAGGCGGCGTGGCTTGGCATCTCGGAGGGAGCGGCCCCGACCGCAGTGCGGCTGACATCTGGAGGATTGTTAGAAAACAGCGCGGCGGCGACCCTGGTCGGAACCCTCAGCGCGGAAGATCCCGACGCGGGAGATACTCACACCTTTGAGTGGGTCGATGGCTTGGGCTCCAATGACAACAAGTATTTCCGCATCGAGGGCAACCAGTTGCTTGTCGATCAAGCGCTCAGCCGCGATTTCGAGCATGATCCGGCACCCTTTTCCATCCGCATCCGGGCGCGCGACGCCTCGTTGAATCCCTTTGAAGCCATCATCACGTTCCCGCTGCTTGATGACCGGACCGAAGATGCGGATGGGGATGGCTTGAGCGAGGCGGCGGAAGAAGACATCTATCATACCTCGGATGTGCTCTATGACTCCGATGGCGATGGGTTTGGTGACCCACTTGAGATCCAATATGGCACGCTGCCGGATGATCCGGCGGATTCGCCCAACGGCCAAGTCCTGCTGGCCTGGGGTAACAATGATGAAGGACAGACGCGCCCGCCCCTTGGTTTGGATGTCATTGATCTATCCGCAGGCCACGCCCACGGCATGGCTTTGATAAGCGATGCCACAGTGGTCGCCTGGGGTGCCAATGACGACGGCCAGAGCAACGTGCCCGATGGCTTGCAGGAGGTGATCGCGGTGGCGGCAGGCTATCAACACAGCGTGATTCTCCAACATGACGGCACGGTGCGCGCCTGGGGTAACAACGACGCCGGGCAAACCTTCGTGCCGGACGGGTTGAATCAGGTGGTGGCAATCGCAGCGGGCGCCTACCATAATCTGGCACTCAAGCTCGACGGCACGGTCGTGGCGTGGGGATATAATGCCTATGACCAAGCCAGTGTGCCCGCATATCTATCAGACGTGGTGGCCATCGCGGCCGGCGGATTCCACAGCCTCGCCTTGAAAAGCGACGGCACGGTGGTGGCGTGGGGATCGGCTTGGGGCAATGCCACCAGCGTGCCCGAAGGCTTGTCCGGTGTGATTGCCATTGCGGCTGGCGGATACCATGGGCTGGCCTTGAAATACGACGGCACGCTGGCGGCGTGGGGATCCAATGCCCAGGGCCAGACCACACTTCCTGCGGGTTTGGAACATGTCACCGCCATTTCCGCAGGTTGGCTGCACAGCCTGGCCTTGCGGGCCGACGGCACGCTCGTCGGATGGGGCGACAACAGCGCCCGGCAGACCGTCAGTCCGTTGGAAGCGAGCGACATCCGGATCATCAACGCCGGCTCTGCCTATAACCTGGCGCTGCGACAAGGCAGCGGCTTCGCGGCGTTTGCGATGCCGGCACCGGTCCGTAGCTGGCCCGGCGAAACCCTGCTGCAACCCATGTCAATCCTCAATGCCACCCCGTCACAATTCACTGCCATGGGCTTGCCAAGCGACCTCGCCATTGACCCCGTCACCGGGTTGGTGACGGGTGCGGTGACAAGCGGACAACGCCGCGCGGTTAGAATTATGGTCGAGACGGACCAAGGTCCCCTGAACCGTGTGATCTGGTTCATCACCGCTGATGGCGTGCCCCCGGCTGA
>JBILFE010000441.1:0-3966 GCA_044351705.1 Luteolibacter sp.
TGCGGCCATGGCATTGGCCGCCCCGCGCGACTACCCGGTCAATCCGGTGCCGTTGAACCAGGTTCAGCTCAACGATGTGTTTTGGAAGCCGCGGATTGACACCAACTGCCGCGTCACCGTGCCGGCCTGCTTCAAGAAGTGCGAGGAAACCCGCATCCCCAATTTCCTGCGTGCCGCCAAATTAAAGGACGGCGCCTATCAGGGTGATCCCTTTGATGATTCGGATTTGTATAAGGTGGCCGAGGGCGCCGCCTACTGCCTGGCCACCGCCCCCGACCCCGCGGCCCGCAAATACCTCGACGATCTGGTGGCCCTCTTCGGCAAGGCCCAACAAGCGGATGGGTATCTCTACACCTCGCGCATCATTCACGGCGATAAAGCCCCGGGCCGCGCCGGTCCGGTGCGCTGGCTCAATGAAATGGGCGGCGTCACCGGCGATGACAGCCATGAGTTATACAATGCCGGCCACATGATCGAGGCCGCCGTCGCCCACTATCAATCCACCAACACCCGGACGTTCCTTGACCTCGCCATCCGCCTCGCCGATCTCATTGACAAAACCTGGGGACCGGCTCCAGGGCAACTCAAGATCTCCCCCGGCCATCAGGAAATCGAACTCGCCCTGGTCAAACTCAGCCGCGCCACCGGCGAACAAAAGTACCTCGACCTCGCCAAGTTCTTGTTGGATTGCCGCGGCCACTACCGCCGCCCCGATGACGTCAAAGTCGCATTCCCTGACGAATATTATTCTAACAAAGTCCCGCTCGTCGATCTGACCCATGCGGTGGGCCACGCCGTGCGCACCGGTTACATGCTCTCCGCCATGACCGACGTTGCCGCGCTGCTCGGCGATCCCGGCTACACCAAGGCGGTGGATGCCGTGTGGGCCGACACGGTCGGCAGCAAGCTCTATCTGCATGGCGGCCTCGGGTCTGGCGTCGGTATGGCCGAGGGCTTTGGCAATGCCTACGAAATGCCTAACAAGGGTTACAATGAAACGTGCGCCGCGATCGCCAACTGCCTGTGGAACCAGCGGATGTTTTTGCTGCACGCCGATGGCAAATACATTGATGTGCTCGAGCGCACGCTTTACAACGGGTTTCTCTCCGGGGTCTCCCTCTCCGGTGACGAATTTTTCTATCCAAATCCGCTGGTTAGCACCGGTGGCTATGCCCGCAAAAAATGGTTTGGCTGCGCCTGCTGCCCGGTCAATGTCAGTCGTTTTCTGCCCTCGGTGCCGGGCTTGCAATACGGCGTGCACGGCGACGAGGTTTACGTCAACCTGTACGCCGGCGGCACCGCCGAGATGTCCGTTGCCGCCACCCGCGTCAAACTCACCCAGGAAACCCGTTACCCGTGGGACGGCGCAGTCAAGCTGACCGTGGTCCCGGAACAGCCGGCGGCTTTCACGCTGCGCATGCGCATTCCGGGCTGGGCCCGCAACCAACCGGTCCCCACCGACCTCTATCGCTATGCCGATATGACCCCGTCCGAGGTCTCTCTAACCGTCAACGGCCAGTCGCAACCGGTCCAAGTCGAAAAGGGTTACGCAACGCTCACCCGCAGTTGGCAGCCAGGCGATGTGGTCTCGCTCGCCCTCGCCATGCCGGTGCGACGGGTGTTGGCCAATGAACGGGTGGCCGATGACAGGGGGCGCGTGGCACTGGAGCGCGGACCGCTCGTCTACTGCTTTGAAGGCGTCGATAACGCCGGCAAGGTGCTCAATCTAACGGTGCCGGATGAGGCGGCGTTGCAAGCCCAATTCCGCGCCGATTTGCTGGGAGGGGTCACCGTCATCAGCGGCCAAGGTCAAGTGATCAAGCGTGCTCCCGATGGCAAGGTCACCGCCGCCGCGGCCGATCTAACCGCCATTCCGTATTACGCCTGGTGCAACCGCGGCGCCGGCCAAATGCAGGTGTGGATGCCGCGCCTGCCGGACACCGCCACCCCGTAGCTGCGAGGTGCGGTTGCGGCCCTCCCCCCGCGCGGGCATGCGCGTCAAGTTAACGGGATTTTATGATTTTGCGTGACGATTTATACCACTGAATGCACTGAGGACCACTGATGCCACTGAAATAATCATAAAATTCTTCTCAGTGGTATCAGTGGTATCAGTGGTATCAGTGGTATCAGTGGTATCAGTGGTATCAGTGGTATCAGTGGTATCAGTGGTATCAGTGGTATCAGTGGTATCAGTGGTATCAGTGGTATCAGTGTTTCAGTGGTTTCTTTGGCACGATTTACCAGAACCCGGTGGGTTTTTATAACTACCCCCTTAACTTGACGCGCATGTGCGCGGGGCCGTTGCGCATTCCTACGGTGCCGTTAGGTCCTTGGCCTGGTGCCAGTGTACGGGCAGCAACGCGCGATTGCCCCAAACCCGCACCAGAGTCCGGGTGCCGGCCCGCGCGTCATGTTCGGTGGCCAGCAACACCCGCGTGCCGTGCTTTTCCACGTCCCAACAATCGGTGGCTCCACCCGCGGTCCACGCATCATCTAGCAAAACATGCAGGGCGCGCGCGCGCGAATCCGCGGCAGTGGCGGGAATGGCAAATTCGGCGGTGGGTTTGGGGGAGGTTATTGTTGCAGGTGAGTGCTGGCGGAAGGTGCGGTTTCTGGCCCATGCCCGCAAGCGGGGTTGAAGCCACTTCACGGCGAGGAGGGCGAGGCGTGCGGGGAGTGAATTGAAGCGATCGTCCAAACCGCGCAGCGGCAGCATGCGGTTGACGATGGCTTGATAGCCGGCCGCGCCCATGGGACCATGATAGATGATGGATTGTGCCATGGCGCGGACCGGGCCGCCGCCGTAGACAAAGCCTTGCCAGCAGGCATCACCGCGTTTGGAGAACCGCTGCGGATGTTTGTTGATGAGCAGGTGTTCGGCCCGGCCATAGCCGACTTGTTGGCGCATAAACGCGCCGAGTGACGGCCGCCGCCAATGCCAAACAAAGGCTGCTACGGCGAAACCCAGCCGGAAACCGGCATCCTGCAGGCGCCAACAAAAATCCACATCATCGCCCGCCGTGTGAAACACCGGATCAAAGCCGCCGATGGCCTCAAACGCCGAGCGCGTCACGGCCAGATTGCAGCCTGGCAAGTGCTCCGCTTCCTCATCATCTAACAAAACATGGCTGGGCGCACCGGGTGCCGCGCTAACCACCGCCTCGCGCCAGGTGCGCGGGCGGGGTGGCAGGTTGGGTCCGCCTGCGGCTGCAAACCGGCCACTCGCCAACACCCGCCGCAGGCGATCCAACCACTCAAAGTCGGGTTCACAATCGTCATCGGTAAAGGCAAGAATCTCCCCGCGTGCGGCGGCGGCACCGGCATTGCGTGCCGCACTCAAGCCGCCCGCCGCCAGGCCCAACAAACGCACCCGTGGAAAACCCGTCGTCACGAAATCCGCCGTGCCATCGCTTGAGCCATCATCCACCACCAGCACCTCGTGACCGCTGCCCGGGCATTTGTCCAGGGCGCGCAGGCAATTTCCAATCCGCTGCTTGCCATTGCGCGTGCATACGATGACGGAGATGAATGGCTCATGGCGCAGTGATCCGGAGGGCTTGTGCGCATCGGCTGGAATGCCTGCCCCGGGGGGCTCTTTTGCGGCGGCGCTTGCCGCGTTGTCCTGCCCCACAGCCGGCAGTGCTCTAACACTATATCCGGCGAAGTGCAGTCTAACAGCCTCCAGCGCCGGCTTCGCCTTGCCCGCTCGATCCACCAATCCGAAATCCCAATCCAACACCTCGCTGCCGTTATTCCACCAGCGGTCGCTCCATGCATAGACGGTCATGCCGGCGGTTTCCAACTCGTCGGCCGCACCCAGCGCCCAGGCAAGCGTCGCCGCCTGTTGCGTTAGGCCGTTGCGTGCTGAATCCAGACCGAACTCGGAAACGACCAAGGGGCGGTCGCCGGCGATATGGTGCAGGCGTTTGAGATAAGCGCGCAGCGGCGACTCGGCTTCAAGAT
>JBILFE010000646.1:0-2830 GCA_044351705.1 Luteolibacter sp.
AACGCGTTCCACCCGCTGCACGCAGCGAGCGATCCGGGTCACCACCAGCACCAGCAACACCAATAAACCCACACCCACTGCAAGCAGGATAATGATTGCTAGAACTTGTGTGTCTGACATGCGGGCCAGCCTGCCAACGCCGCCGCCGCTTGCAAAGCCGATAATTCTGGCCCTCCTGCGTTGCAAGAAGCGCTGGATGCAGCCGACACACCCACACACTGCCTTCTATCCTCTCAATATACCGCTTTGTTCTTGCCAACCCCGACGCACTCTCATTGTATGAACCGGTGACTCGTCGGCTTGCTTTCTTCCTCTGCCTAACTGCTGTTCCCGCATTCATATATGCCGGATTCAGTCCCGCAGCAGAGGAAAGGCTTACGCATAGCCGCGAGGTGATTGAAAAGATCAAATCCGACACGGAACTTGCGTTACGGAATCTAACACCTAATAAATCAGCGAACCGCCCGACCCTGACCATGCTGCCTGGCGATGGTTGTGCGCTGTGGGGGAATCTCTTCAATGATGGCAACCTTTGGGCGATCTTTGACGTAAGAGTAACGGGGACACCAGAGGGCATCAAGCTCCTCTCCAAGCCGCCGGTCAAAGGCAGTCGTAATTGAGTCCCGCACGCGCTGTCACCAACGCGCCTACCAAGAGCCGGCGGCAACTCGTGTCTTCCCTGCGCCCGCGGGACTTGGCAAGTCCCGGCGGATGAGCGTCCCAAGAACCGCCACGCATGGACTGAGGCTGAAAACTGCGGCTGGAAGCCGCAGCTACGATCTGCCCAAGAACCGCCGTGGACATGGAATGGGACTTGCCAAGTCCCGCTCCATGAGTGAGGCAACTGCCTGGGATGGGGCTAGCGGGAAAATGCAACACGCAGATTGGCGGCTAAAGCCGGCGCTCCCTGCCCGTGGCCTCTATCAATCCTGCGGCAGCCTCGCGTTTGCGCCGTCCGCCGATGGAGTAGAGCACGGGCAGCACCACGAGTGTTAGAAGCGTGTTGCTGACAATTCCGCCGATGACCACGGTGGCCAGCGGGCGCTGGACCTCGCCGCCGACCCCGACGTTGACGGCCATCGGGATGAAGCCCACCGCGGCGACCAGCGCGGTCATCAGCACCGGCCGCAGGCGTGCCTGGCAGCCCTCGCGCACGGCCGTTTCCAACGGCACACCGTCATCAAGCCGTTGTTTGATGAAGGACACCAGCACCAAGCCGTTGAGAATGGCCACGCCGCTGAGGGCGACGAAGCCGACGCCGGCGCTCACGGTGAACGGCATGTCGCGCAGCCACAATGCCGCCACGCCGCCGACCGCACCTAACGGAATGCCGGTGGCCACGATCAACACGTCGCGCAACCCGCGCAGGCTGAAGTACAGCAGCACCATGATGAGCGACAGCGCGAGCGGCACGACGAAGGCGAGCTTGCGGTTGGCGCGCTCCATGTTTTCGAACTGGCCGCCCCACTCGATGTGATAGCCTTCCGGCATCTTCACCTTGGCTTCGATGGTGGCCCGCGCCTCCTTGACGAAGCTGGCGACGTCGCGGCCGCGGACGTTGCATTGCACCGTGATGCGGCGCTTGCCCCACTCGCGGTTGATCGAGGCCGGACCATCCGCCTCAATGACCTTCGCCACCTGGCTCAAAGGCACCACCGCCCCGGCGGCGGTTGGAATCAAGGTGGCCGCCAGCGCGTCCGGATCGCTGCGCTGCGCATCAGGCAAACGCATCACCAACGGGAACCGCCGCTGGCCTTCGCGCACCTCGCCGACTTTTTTGGTGCCGACCATTTCCACCACGTTGAGCACGTTGCGGGTGGGCACGCCCAGCCGTGCGGTCGCCTCGGGATCGACCCTGACCTGCAACACCGGTTGCCCGGTGAGTTGTTCCACCGACGCCTCGTTGGCGCCGCGGATTTCGCCCAGCGCCGCTTGCACCGCCGCGCCCAGATCCCGCAACTGGGTGAGGTCGTCACCGTAAATCTTGATCCCGATGTCCGAGCGGATGCCGGCGATGAGTTCGTTCATCCGCATCTCGATCGGTTGTGAAAACGCGACGGTTAGACCCGGCATGTTGGCAAAAAAGGCTTTCATTTTATCCACCAATTCACCCTGGGTACGGGCTTTTTTCCATTGTTCGCGCGGGTTGAGGGCTAGGAAAAAGTCTGACAACTCGATGCCCATCGGGTCGGTGGCCACCTCCGCGGTGCCGAGACGCGTCCAGATGTTGGCGATTTCATCCGTAAATTCTTCTAACAAAAGTTTTTCCAGCCGGTCATTTTGCGCCACGGCCTCCTCGACGGAGACGCCGGCGAGGCGGACGCTGGTGCCGACGATCGCCTGTTCGCCGAGTTTGGGCAGGAACTCGCCACCGGTGCGCATGGCCAGAACGGCGGCCCCGGCCACCAGCCCCAGCGCCCCTAACAAGACAAGCCAACGCAGGCGCAGTGCGCCGGCCAACACCGGCGCATAGATGAAGTGGGCCAAACGCACCAGCATGGGTTCCTTTTCCTTGACCCGCTTGGGCAACAGCAGGCTGGCGAGCACCGGCACCAGGGTGAGCGCCAACACCAGCGAGCCCGCCAGTGCAAAGATCATCGTCAATGCCATCGGCTTGAACATCTTGCCCTCGACGCCCTCCAGCGCCAGAATCGGCAAAAACACGATCAGGATGATGCCCACGCCATAGGCGACCGGTCGCGCCACTTCCAAGGGCGCCAGATGCAGGACGTGCAGGCGCTCCTCGGATGTTAGATCGCGGCCGAGCTTGTGCTGTTTTTCGGCGAGGCGGCGCATCGAGTTCTCCACCATCACCACCGCGCCATCGACG
>JBILFE010000442.1:0-3959 GCA_044351705.1 Luteolibacter sp.
AATCTCTTTCCAGAACGAAGGTATTCGACAATTTTGGGACAACCGAGAATATAGTGGGTAAGTATCTCTAACATGGACAATTCATAAATGAATTCAGTCGGGTCAATTACTGTTCAATTCACCTTTGAGGAAAGTTGTCCACAAGGTTCCGACGCGAGAATGGGCCACCGCCAAGCTCGTCGGAGCGGCGGGTTCTTGTGGGCAACTTTCCGGGGTCAGTGCAGGCTATCAAGGTCGCATTGTGTCTGGACGGCAGCGGTCGCGGCCGATAGCTTCGCGGCCATGTCTGTTGAACATCTCTTTACGCAAGCTCTGGGTCTGGGTTCCCCCTGGAAGGTCGTCTCCACTGACTTCGATCCGGTCGCCAAGACCCTCGAACTTAGCATCGATTTCGAGCGGGGAGCCCGCTTTGTCGATCCCATCTCCGGGGAACTTTGCCCGGTCCACGACACCGTCCAACGCTCGTGGGAGCACTTGAGGTTCTTTGAGCACAAAACCACAATCCGCGCGAGGGTACCCCGGATCAACACTCCAGCAGGCGCGGTCACCACTGTCGAGGTGCCATGGGCCAAGCCCAATGGCGGATTCACCCTGTTGATGGAAGCATTTCTACTCATGCTTGCGAAAGTGCTGCCCGTAGCCGAGGTCGCCAGACAAACCTCGGTCAGCGAGGACCGCATCTGGAAATTGATCCACCTCCGGGTTGACGCGGCCTGGAAGCAGGCTGATTGGAGCAGTCTTGAGCGGCTCGGTGCTGACGAGACTTCCACCCGCAAGGGGCGCAAATACGGCACCGTATTCATTGAAATCCAAGGTGTTGAAACTTCCCGCGGCCATGATGCGGCCAGGGCCGCCAGACTGTTGTTCTTCACTTCTGGCAAGGGCAAGGAGACGTTCGCTGAATTCGCAGCCGAGTTGGCTCGGCGGGGCGTGCCAGCCTCACAGATCAGCGAAATTGCCATGGACATGTCCGGGGCGTTTATTGCCGGGGCCGGCGAACATTTCCCGGATGCACAACTCTGTTTTGATCGCTTTCATGTTATGAAAATCTGCGGTGAAGCAACCGACAAAGTCCGCAAAGAGGTCGCCATGGAGAATGGTGGATTGCCACGCGGGGCGATGTGGGCGCTGCGCGGCAATCCAGAAAACCTCAAAGACGAACAACGCCAACTCCGGGAGGAAATCTGCAAGGAGCATGGCAAAATCGCACGCTGTCTTTCCATCCGGGAGTTCCTCGCCGACATGTGGAACTATAAAACTGTAAAAAACGCGGAGGCGCACTTGAAGTCGGTCATTTCATGGTGCAGCCGCTCACGCATGGAGCCGTTCGTGAAACTGGGCCAGACACTCAAAAGACATTCTGATGGCATCCTCGGGTACTACAAAAACTATACCACCTCAGCGGCCATAGAATCCGTCAACGGGCTACTCCAACTGGCCCGTCGCCGGGCACGCGGATATAAGACATTCCGCAACTTCCAAGCCATTGCATACTGGATCGCAGGCGATCTAACTATACATGAGCCCGCAACAGCCACCCACTAAAAGTTCAGGAGCGCCTTTAAAGTTGAGTTCCATGTCACTAGCGTGGGAGTTGTCGTAACGCCTAGCGGCGGACTACCATTCCCGAACGCGAAGGCTGATAAGGGGGAAGTCTACTACACCTACAATAGCAAACCCGGCGAACAAGGCGCGGCTGTGCAACCCCCACCAGCCCCTACTCAGAAATGATTCCCAGTATTACCAACCCTAACCTCGTCCCGACGGTCAGCCCCGCTGGTGGGGTTGCCAGCGCTTGACGTTCGACAAGAAATGAGACCGAGCAGGGCAGCCACCATTCTCATCTGCATAGTCCTCGCCCTATTTGGTTGCTCAGAGGAACCCGAGCCCACAGACCGCGATAAAGTGGGGGTGGAATTCGATCTAGGCGTATGTGGTCTTGAGCATTCTGACGGTGCGAAGCTTGTTGGGGCGTTGCGGGCGCTGCTCGAAGGGGCGGTCAATCCAATTCGGGTGAAGTTTGTTTGGGATGATGAAGCTCTGACGTTTGATGTTCTTCAGGCGGAACCCAAAGCGGCCTATGACTTAAATCCAATTCGGCCCCGGCGCACAGATGATGGAGGATGGATCGTTGCAGAGCCAATAGCAAAGCCTCCGGGAGATATCGAATTAGACTGGATGCAAGTGAATAAGGATGTAGTGCTCCTTAGGGGGGAGGCGCTCGCCGATGCTGAGTTCGCAGAGTGGTTGCGCACCTATGCCAAGGTTTTGAGCTACGTGCATGAGAGATCCGCGCTTGTAATCGGTGTAGACAGCGGCGTCGAGAACGCGCGTCTTTTTTTTGTTCTGAAGTTGTTGGCCTCTCATGGTTTGGATCGCTTTCTGGTTGAACGACAAGCCCAACAAGCCGGCGCTGGCCAACCCGCTACCACCCCCGAATCGAAGCCTGAAGCTCCTCAACCACCCCGCTATATCACCCCAACCGCGCGGCCGCCATCACAAAAACGTTCACTTTCTGCGCAGTTTTCTGACCATGCTCACCAGCGACAGGATGCCGACTAACAAGCCGACTACGAGCGAGGCGGCCCGCAGGTGCCATTCGATCTGCTCCTGATAGGACGTGATGACGCCCAGCACCGGCGAGGCGGTGCCGATGATGGCGTTGCGAACATAGTCAATATCGATGTCGGGGGGCGGGCGCATGATGGTTATGGATTCTGCTTGTTGGCGGGTTTTGCCCCACGGCTGAGATATTTCCCTGCCCAGGCGGCGTATCTTTCGGTTAGATTGTCGTATGTTTTGATGTCGCCGGCCTCCTTGGCTGCCTTGATGTCCTTGAGCAAGGTGTTCATCGCCTCCCCGTGCGGAGACTCCCAATCGTTGAGCATCCGCCGCTCGAATGGCGTGAACATCCTCACTGGCTGCACGGATGCCAATTTGATGACAGGCGGACCTTGAACCTTCACCTTGCCGTTCATCACCTTTAATGCCGACAAGCGGACGGGCCTGGCCTTCTTGCGATCATAGGGAATCGCCCACCCATTCGCAGGAACCTTGAGCGCGGGAACGTCCGGAATCGGGAACGCGTCATAGGTCACTTCTTGCGGGACCACGGCCGCGTCCTGCGCCTGCGAGAATGCAGTTAGGACAATGATGATTGCAGCGATAGAGAATTTCATGGGGTGGTCGTGAACGTGTTTTTCCACTCGTTGTATGCGGCAACACCCTTGACGAACATCACGGTGCCGAGCTTCTTGGTCGCCTCCTTTTCGGAAATCGCGTGCCGCTCGATCTCGGAAATCGTTGCGGCCACGCTGGCGAGGGTGTCCGTGTAGTCTGGCACCGGCAGTTTGATGTCCAACCCGGCCGTGGCGTCCTGCAACCCGGCGAACAACGGGGCATTGAGCGCCGCAATGACCGGAGCCATCGCCTCATCAAATTTCGGTCCATCCACCGGCTCACCGGCTGCCTTGCGCTTTTCGGCCATGACGTTCATGATCATGGCGAGCAGGTTGTCCCTCATGTCATTGAAGTAGTCTGGCGAATAGGAGGATGAGGCGAATTGCAGCCATTCCTCCGGCAACATGTATGCCCTCCATCCGTCGTAGCCGCCGCCCATGCCCAGGATGTGGACGTATTTGAGGCGGAAATAATCGGTCGAATACTTGGGCATGAGCGCAAGCATGTCGTCCATGCGGGCAACCATGGCGGGGTGATGCGAGCCCGCGTTGCACAGGGTCCTAACCGTGTCCATGTCCTTGTCCAAGGATGGCTTGGTGGCGAGGTAGGCGATCAGCTTGTCCTTCGCGGCGGGGCTGGCCCGTTTCCAATCGCCGCCGCACGAGTGGCCCTCCGTGTAGATGTCCACCAGTTCGTCAATCTCCGGTTTGGTGCTTTTGGCCAGCCGCTCGCGCCACCCTTCGCCAAGCTCCTTGGTCTTTTTGGCATCGAACTCCGCC
>JBILFE010000443.1:0-3956 GCA_044351705.1 Luteolibacter sp.
CCTTGGTCGAGAAAAACGGGGTGAACAAATGGGGCATGGCCGCAGGCGCAATCCCGGTGCCGGCATCGCGAACGCTCAACTCGACGCCGGCACCGGGGAGTGCCCGCGTTAGGAGGGCGACCGTGCGCCGCTCCGGCGGGCAATCTGCGTGCGCATCGAATGCGTTGCGCACCAAATTGAGGATGACTTGGCCGAGTTGCGCCGGGTTGGCGAGCACTGCGGGCAAGTCGAGGCCTAAACTGACCGCCAGCAGCAACTGGTGGCTCTCGGCTTCCTGCCGCAGCAGGTGGAGTACCCCCTCCACCAAGTCGTTGAAGTCGCTGCGCACGAGGTGCGGTTGTCCGGGATGAGCGAGGCCCCGCAGGTCGCTTATAATCTTCCTCATGTCGGCCACTCCGGCCTCGATATCCTTGAGGATTTCCCAGGAATCACAGGGCTGCAATTCGCAAGCCTGGTGGCCGGCCAAGGCGGCTGCGACGTTGATTCCCATGGCACAGAGGGGCTGGCCGAGCTGATGGATGATGCCGGTGCTCACCTCGCTTACCAAGGCGAAGCGATGGGCATGCTCGAGTGCGCGTTGCTGGGTTTGGATTTTGAACGCCTGTTGCTTGACCATACTCAGATCGCGCAACGCCGCGACTCGTGTTGTTTTGCCCTGCACGGTCTTCAGGCGGGCGTGGGCTTCCAACGGAAAGGTGGAGCCATCCTTGCGCAAGCCGATAAGCTCATGGGGTATCCCGCTGTTGTTACTCACGTGCCGGGTGGTCCATTTGTGTGACTCCAGTGTCAGGAATTCCGTTAGCGGTCGGCCGATCATCTCGGCCAAATTGTAGCCGAAGAGTTCGGCGAGTTGGGGGTTGCCGTCTAACAGGATGCCGCCCGCGCTGATGGCGATACCCTCGAAGGTCACCTCGGCCAGATGGCGGAAGCGGGCTTCGCTGTGGCGCAGTTCGAGGGTCCGTTCGGCCACCTGCAGCTCGAGGATCTGGCTCCATTCCCGCAGGGTTTGATCCACCTGCTTGCGGCCGCTGACATCGCTCAGCGCGATGTGGGCGACGGGCGTGCCGGCGTCGTCCTGTGCGCTAGTGGACTCCAGGCGCGCCCAGCACGGCGGGGCACCGGGTTTGACCAGGCGCAACTCGCACGCCGGCGCGGCACCGGTTTCAAAGAGTTGTTTGCGGTAAAGATAGTATACATCCTGGTCGTCTTTGAGGACGAAGCGGGAGAACGGCATTTTGACCAGCTTGGCGCGGGCCACGCCCAGCAGGGTGGCGGCGGCGAGGTTGGCTTGCACGATCAGCCCCGTTTCACTAACAGTCAGATAGCCCACCGGCGCCAAGTCATAGAGGTCGACATCGCGGGCACGCGAATCCGCCAATTCCACCTGTGCCCGGCGCAGTTCCTCGTTCTGCATCTCCAGCTCGATCTGATGCACGCGCAGTTCGTAGAGCGTCTGCTGCGTTGCCTGCGGCGTCAGCTCGCTCGCGTTGTCCGGCATTTGGGCGAGGCGGGCTTCGGCTGCTTGGCGGAGTTGGCTTGGTTTGGTCATGGGGCGATGATGGGTGGCTTCTGAAAATGCATCTTCTTCACTTGATCCTTGGAAGTTGAATGTTGGATGTTGGAATTCTTCCTCTTTGGGACCCGTGATGACAGGGGGTCGAACATTCAACATTCAACTTCCAATATTCAATTTCCAAGTATAAGAATGGGCGCTGCTGTGTCGTTTCTTCTTCATTGCTCTGGCAGCGCGCGTTCGGTGGTGGAGATGGCGTACATCTGGCCGGTCTCGTTGACCAAGGCGGTGGAGATGATGGAAACCTCGATGCTGGTGCCATCCTTGGTGAGGCGCCGGGTGTGGTAGGGCTGGAGGATTTCCGCTTGGCTCAACTGGGCGATGGTGGCCAATGCGCCATCGCGCAGGTCCTGCGGGATCCGGTCGCGCACATTCATGGCCAGCGCCTCGGCTTCGCTCCAGCCGTACATCCGCAGCGCGCCCGGGTTCCAGGCCAGCGTGCGGCCCTCCAGATCCTGCACGGTGATGGCATCGTGCCCATCGCTCACCACCACCGCGAGCCGGCGCAGCGTTTCGCGCGCCAGCACCATTTCGGTGATGTCCACAAAGGTGATCACCGCGCCCTCGATCACATTGTCGAGCGTGCGATATGGCTGGATGCGCATCGCGTACCATTTGCCATCCGTGGCCTGGACATCCGCCTCTTTGGGAATGAGCGTGTCCAGCACCGCCTGGGTGTCCGCTACCAGGCCGTCGTAGCCGGTCAGGTTGGGGGCGAGGTGGCCCACGGGCCGCCCGATATCGCTGAGGATCAGGTTGATGACGCTCGAGGCGGTAGGGGTGAAGCGCAGGATGCGCTGTTGATGATCCACAAACACGATGGCTATGCCGGTGCCGGCTAACAGATTGTTCATGTCGTTGTTAGCCCGCGACAGATCCGCCACCTTGGTTTGCAACTCGGTGTTGACCGTGGCCAGTTCCTCGTTGACCGACTGCAACTCTTCCTTGGAGGTCTCGAGTTCCTCGTTGGTGGATTGCAATTCCTCGTTGACCGACTGCATTTCCTCGTTAGATGACTTGAGTTCCTCGTTGGAGGTCACCAATTCCTCATGGGTGGTCTTGAGGTATTCTTCCTTGGTGCGTAATTCCAGGTTGAGCGCGGCGATGCGGGCCTCGGCGTCCGGCGACGGGGGGCCGGGCAGGTCCGCGCCCTCTGCCCCCTGATCTCTGACCTCTGGTGCCGTCGGCGTTTCCTCCAGAATAACCAGATAGAGCGGCGACTCCAGTGTCGCGCCCGGGCGGGCGGTCACCGGGCGCACGGTCAGGTTGACGGTGGTGAAGTGGCCGTTGGTTTTGACGCGCAGACCGGGGCAGACCACGGTGTCCCTGGTGCCCGCCGCCTTGTGCAGGGTCGTGGTCAGCTCATGGTGCAAGCCTTCGCGGGCCATCTTGAGAATGTTATTGATCCCCGCCTCGCCCGGAGCCAGCTCCAGAAACATGCCGGTGCGGCCGTGCATGTAGAGGATGTCGCCATGAGCGTTGACCAGTGCGCCGGCCGCGATGACCTGCGATAACAGCGCCTGTTCGGTCAGCTCGCGTAATGACTGTTTGGCGGCGGTGGCGGCCGCCGCCTTGGCAGGGCCGCGCGGCAGCGACGCATCCACCGCCGTCATGGGCGGCAGGAAGCGCCCGAACGCCGCACGCTGCACACCGTGGGCATCCTCCTTGCGCTGATAGAGTTTGGCTTTGCGGTCGAGTACGCCAAACAGCGCGTCGAACTCGCCGATGCCTTCGGACGTGCCGAGGAATAACCAGCCGCCGGGTTTGAGCGCGTAGTGATACAAGGGGATGAGTTTTTTCTGCAACTCCGCGCCCATGTAGATCAGCAGGTTGCGGCAACTGATCAGGTCGAGTTTGGAGAACGGCGGGTCCTTGATCATGTCCTGCTCGGAAAACACCAGCAGGTCGCGGAGGCCTTTGTGGATGCGGTAGGCGCTGCCGTCGGTCTCGGCGGTGAAAAAGCGTGCCAGGCGCTCCGGCGAAATATCGGCGGCGATGCTGGCCGGATAGATGCCGTTGCGGGCGGTGGCGATGGCCCGGCTGTCGATGTCGGTGGCGAATACCTGCACCGTGAAATTTTGCTTGAGCGTCTGCATGCGTTCGACTAACAGGATGGCGATGGAATAGGCCTCCTCGCCGGTGGAGCAGCCCGGCGCCCAGACGCGAATCACGGCGTCCGCGTGCTTGCCCTCGAAGAGCTTGGGAATGACCTGCGTCTCGAGCACTTGGAAGGCCTCCGGGTCACGGAAGAAATTGGTCACGCCGATCAGCAGATCGTGAAACAGCGCCTTCACCTCGGTCGGGGTTTGCTGCAGATGCCGGACATAAACGTCGAGCTCGACGATTTGGTTGACGGCCATGCGCCGCTCGATGCGGCGGTGGA